>VFKE01000134.1 GCA_009885695.1 Verrucomicrobiota bacterium
CGTCGCTTTACAATGGAATCACCATCGAGACCAAAATCGAAACGAGCGAGGGGAGCTTTGCCAGTCTCGAGCTGGATAACGCGGATGCCTACAAGGTTTCGTTTCAACTGCACTTGAAGGTGCCCAAGCCAAACCAGACGATTGCGGAACTGGCGCGGCTTAACAGCCACCTGCCCAAGATGCTGCCCCATCTGGACAAGCTGATCGAGAATGGAAAAGTATCGGGATTCTACCACAAGCTCTACGAGAACAAAGTTGGACTTGTGCAAAAAAACCTCACCCGGCTGAACAAGCTTCTGGACCGGCACAACTTTTTTGACTGCGAGACCATCCTGGAATTGCAGCATCCGGACAGCAAGCGCCGGGCCCTGCTCATCCAGAGTGAAATGGATGTGGTGGCGGACGGGTCCGATGGTGACCGCATGAGCGAGATGTCGGCTGACATCTACAACAGCGACTACTATCAGCCCTTCACCAGTTACGAGTGGCCCAAACAGGGGACGGTGCAGAATCCACTGCTGCCCAAGTGGCAGGTGAAGCTCGAAGGCTTGAAAAAAGAGCGCGAAAGCAAGACTGCCACCACCGCGCGCAAAAATGAACTCAAAGCCCAGATTTCGCATTTTGAAACCGAGATCAAGGCCCTGAAAAGCCGCAGCAGTCTGATCGCGGAAAAAGATCCCTTCATTGTCCTGTCGCTGCTCTTCAAGAATTATCCGCGGATCATGGCGCAGGCTCCGTCCATGGGAGATTACGCCGTTGTGATCCATGGTGATAAAATTTTTCCGGCCATCTGCGGCGATTATGGGCCGAGCATGAAAATGGGCGAAGCCTCCCTGCGGATGGCCAAAGCGGTCAATGAGAAGGCAACTCCCTATATCCGGGGAGAAAGTGATTTGAAGGTCACTTATTTGATTTTCCCAGGGACGGCTGACAGACCCTTTACCAGTCCCAACTTGGAAAAATGGAGCGAGAAAGTCAGCGTTTACCTCAAGGAGATCGGCGGA
This sequence comes from Verrucomicrobiota bacterium, assembly GCA_009885695.1. Lineage (GTDB taxonomy): Bacteria > Verrucomicrobiota > Verrucomicrobiia > Verrucomicrobiales > Verrucomicrobiaceae > VFKE01. The sequence goes on from VFKE01000134.1 coordinate 1,005, forward strand.
CTGGGCACTGATTATACCCTGCACAAGTGGGAAGAGCCGGTGCCAGTAACGCCGCCTGAACCTCCTGCTGCACCGCCAGTTCCAAGCGCGCCCGTAACTCCTGTTGCTCCTGCAACTCCTGCGATTGCCCCAGATCCCGCCGTCAGCGCGAAGCCGGGACTCACTAACAATCCGACCAGTTCCAACACGCGCCGCTGAAAACCAATCATCCGGAGTTTTGCTGCCATGCGATTTTGTCCCGCACTCTTACGAGATGCGGCTACGAAAATTTTGAAATGCTCCAATGCTAGCGCGCCCCGCTGAAGTTACCGATCACCCGGGTGGCTGCTCCCTTTTTCACGACAAAAATCTCATCACTGACCGCGAAGGCATTGTCCTCAAACCGCTCGCGGAGATCATCGGCAAATTCCTCCACGGCTTCTTTCCGCGCTGGAAAAACATATAGGGAATTACGATCCGGGGATACCAGCCAGATCTCATCGCCAAAAACATTCTTAAAAATGGTGCCGAGTGATGGAGCGATCAGCAGGCAGGCCATGGTCGGTTGCTCGCTCCGATAGACGGCATAAAGCACCCGACCGGTTGCGTCTTTCTTCAGCTCAGGCTGCAACTCAGTCAGCCGCCGGTCAGCCGCTGCCTGCGCTCGTTCGAGGAATGACTCCCAGCTCAAGCCCAGCTTGGCGAACTCCTCGCGGGTGTTGACGCGCAGTTTGCCGTCAGTGCTCAGGCGGGCCGGAGTGAAAACGGTGTTCTTGGAATCGGCGTAGGGCTTGGAGATGGATGATCCCATGACACGCGGCTCGGGCAGCATCAGATAGGTCTCTGCCTTCGATGCCGACAACGTGGGATTCGCGGCATGGATCGCTCCAGAGAAAATTATCAGCCCCATCACCAGTTTCATCCGACGAGCATGGCGTTGATGTCGCGGGCTTCAACCCAAATGTCGGTGCCGCCCATTGTGGACCTTTTGTATTTTGGATTAGCTGTTGCATTTTCACCTGGTCATCTGGATTAATCCGGACTCTGCCATGAAGCTCCTCCTGTTTGCTATCGCTCTCTTGCTTGGAGTCACGACCACACAAGCCACCGACTTCAAGAGCCAGGTGGCACCTGTGCTGAAGCAATTCTGCTACAAATGTCACTCGGAATTGCGCAACAAAGAAAAGGGCGACCTGGTGCTCGATAATTTGACTCGACTGGCTGGCAAGATCGGACCCGCAGAAATCATCAAGCCGGGCGACCCGGACGGCAGCAGCTTCTACACGGCGATGAAACTTCCGAGGACGGATGAAGATCACATGCCGCCGGTGAAGGAAGCCCAGCCCCCGGCGGCCAGCATCGAGATCATTCGAGCTTGGATCGCGGAAGGTGCGTCGCTCGATGGCAGGAAACCCGCAGTGCCATCCGCTCCCGTCGCTCCCGTCGGTCCCGTCATGACGTGGACCAGCACCGATGGCAAATCCATTCAGGCCAGCTTTCTCCGGCTGGAAGGCGAGAATGTCGTGATCAAACGCAACGACGGCGTCATCTTCACTCTGCCATTGAATCGTCTCTCGCCAGAGAGCCAGGCCCAGGCGAAAAGCGCGCGCCAGTAACCGTCACAATCCCGGCGGATGCCGCAGGGTGTAGCCCTTGTGATTCCGCGCCGTCGGACGCCAGCGGGGTCCATCACCACGACCGCTGCCATAGTCGCTGGTGTCCAAACGCAGGCCGCAGACGCTCATGAAAACGTGCCCACTTTTAGCGTAGATGGTGATAAAGCGACCCGGGCCAGGATTCCCGTATCGTAAAAAGTCTTGCGACAGACGTGGCCCCGGAAGCAGGCCAGCCTGATGCAAGACGTAGGAAACCGTTCCTGAACAGTCGTAGCCATGGTCGAAGAGATACCGATGGCCCCCGCCCCAGACATAGGGTTTGCCTTGCAACCGGTTGGCTGCCTGGACAGCGATCTGCACGGGCTGCGGCAATCCGGGAGTCGCCTGCGCGTATCGGCCGTCATAGTGGAGGACGGGCACCGGGCTGCGCGCAGAGGCTGCCACCAGCATTGAGTGCGAAGCACTGAAGCGTTCTGCCGAAGACTTCTGAGTCCAGATCAATACCACGAAAAGCAAGACCCATACTTCGCAACAAAGCCGGTGCGCAGGATGAAAACGAGAGAGAAAATTCATGGGATCAGAGGTTACCAGTCAACATTATGGTAATTATAATAAGACTCAACAATTTTTTCTACTGTTTAGTTGAATATACTTTAATATTAAGATGTCCTGATTTTAAATCTCATGTGCGTGTTCTTGTTCCCCACCCTTGCGCCCGGGCTAAAGCGTGGCATTCTCCGCGCTCTTTTCCTCACACGCAGCACTCATGGCCCTGATCGTCCAAAAATACGGCGGCACTTCGGTCGGCAACCCCGAACGAATCTGCAACGTCGCGCGCCGCATTCTCGAATCGCAGCAAGCCGGCCATCAAATCATCGCTGTGGTGTCCGCCATGTCCGGCGTGACCAATGAACTCATTGCTCTGGCCAGTGCCGTCTCGAAAAATCCGACCGAGCGCGAAATGGACGTGCTCCTGGCCACCGGCGAGCAGCAAACCATCGCGCTCACCGCGATGGCGATCAATTCGCTCGGCGGCAAGGCCGTCTCCCTCACGGGTGCCCAGGCCGGCATCCAAACCGACGGCGTTCATACCAAGGCGCGCATCTCCAATATCACACCGACCGAAGTGCACGAGATGCTTGATGAAGGTAACATCGTCATCCTTGCTGGATTTCAGGGACAAACGCGGGACGGACAGATCACCACCCTCGGCCGCGGTGGTTCCGATTTAACCGCCATCGCCATGGCCGCAGCGGTGAAGGCGGATCTCTGCCAGATCTTCACCGACGTGGACGGCGTTTACACCTGTGATCCGCGCGTGGTGCCGGCCGCAAAAAAAATAAACATCATCAGCTATGACGAAATGCTGGAAATGGCCAGCAGCGGCAGCAAGGTGATGCAAAGCCGCAGCGTCGAGTTCGCCAAAAAATTCGGCGTCCGTTTTGAAGTCCGCAACAGCATGAACACCAACCCCGGCACACTTGTGAAAGAAGAAGAAAAAGGCATGGAATCCGTCGTCGTGCGCGGCGTCAGCATCGAGCGCAACCAGGCCAAGGTCACCATTGACGACGTGCCCGACCGCCCTGGCGTGGCCGCAATCATCTTCAGCGCCATCCGTGATGCGAACATCGTCATCGACATGATCGTGCAGAACGTCAGCTGGGACGGCGAGACCGACATCTCCTTCACTTGCAGCGCCGCGGAACTACCCAAGGCAGAAGCGGAGTTGAAAAAAATCATTCCCGGCCTGGGTGGAGACGTCCAACTGCGCATCCAGAGCGGCGTGGCCAAGCTCAGCATTGTCGGCATCGGCATGAGAAGCCACAGCGGCGTGGCCGCCAAGATGTTCAGCGCCCTCGCGGAAAACGGCATCAACATCCAGATGATCTCCACCAGCGAGATCAAGACCGCCGTCACCGTGAACGAAGATGAGATCGAGAAAGCCGCGAAAGTTGTACACACTGCGTTTGGGCTGGATGAACAGCCGCATCCGTCCCCCCGCTAAGTGGAAGCATCATCAAACACTTGACTATGACTGACCGTTTTTCCAATTCCCGCCGTCTCTTCGAACGCGCTCAACGCAGCATCGCTGGCGGTGTCAACAGTGGCATCCGCAAAATGGAACAGCCAGTGCCGCTCTATTTCACACATGGGCAGGGTTGCCGGCTCTTTGATGTGGATGGCCATGAATACATTGACTTCCAGATTGGCCAGGGCGCAATCCTCTACGGTCACGCGCCTGCGGGACAGGCCGAGGTGATCGGAGCCCAGGCAAAACTCGGAATCCATTGGGCGGCACAGAGTGAATTGGAGATCGAGGTCGCTGAACGGCTGCAACGGATGATCCCAAGTGCCGAGCGGGTGCGTTGCAACAACTCGGCCACCGAGGTGGTGCTCTCCGCGCTGCGACTGGCCCGTGCGCACACGGGGCGGCGTCTGGTGCTGAAGTTTGAAGGGCACTATCACGGCTGGGCGGATGAAGGTCTCGTGGGCTTTGCGCCGCCGCCGGATAAATGGGGCACGGAAGAGGAGCCGACACGGCTGCATCCAAGCAAGGGCGTCATTCCCGAAGTGCTTGATCAATTCGTGGTTGCGCGCTGGAATGATCCCGATCATCTGCGTCGTCGCGTGGATCAATATCGCGGTCAGATTGCCGCCATCATCTTCGAACCGGTTCTCTGCAACACAGGCTGCATGGAGCCGGTGGCGGGGATGATCAGCACCATCCGCGAGCTTTGTGACCGTGATGGAATGCTCATGATCGCCGACGAAACCATCACTGGCTTCCGCTTCGGTGCGGGCGGAGCCCAGAAGCATTTTGGTTTTGTGCCGGACCTCACCATTCTGGGGAAAGCCATCGGTGGCGGCGTCCCCTTCGCGGCTCTCGTGGGCAAGGAAAGCGCCATGCAAAAAATTATCAGCGGTGAGATTGTCCATGCGGGCACGCTCAACGCCAATCCACTCTGTCTTGCCGCCGCGAAGTGGTGTCTCGATGAAGTCGAATCGCTCGGTGACAAACATCCCGCGGGGATGATCGCGCTCGGCCAGCGTCTCATGGCGGAACTTTCCGCGCTCGCCAAGCGGCACAACATTCCGCTGCAACCTCAGGGCCCCGGCCTTGTCTTTCATACGGCCATGTTGAAACCCGGCGCCGCCACGGGACCGATCCGTAACTATCGCGACTACGTCCAGCGCCAGGATGTTCTGCGCTGGGCCCATCTGCGCCGCTGTCTGCTCGAAGATGGCGTTCGCGCCATCGAGCGCGGTTTGTGGTTCATCAGCCTCGCGCACCGTGAAGCAGACATCACTGAGGCCTTACAGAAAGCCAATATCGCGTTTACCCGGCACGCCCAGGAATGGAAGACAATCTGATACTGATGGCCGAAAGAAACGAAAAAGGCCAAAAAAATAGTTTGGCGACACCCTTTGCGTTTTTCGTTTCTTTCGGCCAGCCTGTTTGGCAGTCATAACAAAGAAGATCCATGAACCATCCGCTCGTTTCTTATCCACAGAACCCTGATACCCCGACCTCGCATCTGCCCTTTAGTCCCGCCGTGGTTGTGGGTGATCTTGTTTTCGTTTCAGGCCAGGCCTCGGTGGACGCATCGGGAAAGATCGTCAGTGACACCTTCGAAGGCGAGTTCCGGCGCTCGATGGAGAATGTCCGCAGCGTGCTCAAGGCCGCAGGCAGCGACCTCGCGCATGTGATTCAGACGCGCAACTATGTCCGTGATGCAGCAGACCTGCCCCGCTTCAATCAGCTCTACCGCGAATATTTTTCAACACCGTTCCCCGCGCGGACAACGATTACCAACTGCCTTCCGCCAGACCTGCGTTTCGAGATCGAAGCCTTGGCGGTGCGCCCAGCGGAAACGAATCAGCCATGAGCGTGCCCATCCCTCCACTCTTTGATCTTGCCGGTCGTGATGTTTGGGTTTTCGGCGGCGCTGGCTATCTCGGCCATGCAACGGTCTCGCTGCTCGCAACGATGCAGGCGCGCGTGCTTTGTGTTGACTTGAAAAACAAGGCCCAATGCATGATCGAGCAAGCGGGATTGCAGGAGCTTGTCACGCCCGCCTCGCTGGATGCGCACGATCTTGCTGCCGCGGATCATTTCGTCAGCGAACAGCTCGCCGTGCGCGGCACGCCACATGGCCTCGTTGACATGACCTTCGACTCGACGGGCAAGGCATTCGACGATCTCACAAACGAAGATTTCGACCGCACGAACCACGGGAATCTCACGGCTGCTTTTGCGCTGGTGCGTCAAGTCGGCGCGCGAATGGCGGAACGCGGCAGCGGCAGCATCGTGCTCTTCTCCAGCATGTATGGCACCGTGGCACCTGACCCGCGCAGCTACGCGCCACCCATGAATCCGAACCCCATCGAGTATGGCGTTGGCAAGGCGGGCATCCAGCAGATGGCGCGTTATGTGGCCGTTCATTACGGTCCGCGCGGCGTGCGCTGCAATTCCATTTCGCCTGGACCATTTCCTAATCCATCGACTCAGAATGATGAGCCGGCTTTCATGGAGCAGCTCAGCAGGAAAGTGCCGCTTGGCCGCATCGGGCAGGCACCCGAGATCGCGGGTTCGGTTGTTTTTCTGCTTGGTGATGGCTCCAGCTACATCACCGGACAAAACCTCGCTGTGGATGGCGGCTGGACTTCCTGGTAAACCATTATGCTCATTGACTGCCACAACCACATCGGAGCCGATCTGCTATTCTATCTGCACGGCGACTTCCCCTATGCGCAGCAGCTCGTGCAGATGCAGCAGGAAGGCGGCGCGCTCGGCGTGACGCATTGGGTCGTCTTCCCGTTCGTATCCTATGCCGCAATGGATGTAACGAAGTTCCGCAGTGGCGGCATCGCTTTTGGCAATGGCCTGGAGACCGTGCCCTATGCGTTCGAGAACCGGCGGCTTTTCGAAGAGTGCCATCGTTTGTTTCCTGATGAGGGCCGCAAGACACTGCCATTCGTGATCGTGGATCCGATACGAAGCACCGATGCGCAGGCAGCCGAGCTGGTAAAACTGCGTTCCGAGTATCGCTTCCATGGCATCAAAATTCAGAGCACCGTGCTTCAGGCTGACATCAAACGCCTCGCGCATGAAGGCCGTGTTTTTCTTGATCTCGCGCGCCAGTGGGATGTGCCCTTTCTCATTCACAGCAGCGTGGCGGAGAGTGATACCTGGGCACAGGCGCATGACATTCTGGACATCGCCGAAGCCAACCCCGACATCCGCTTTTGTGCCGCGCATTCCTGCCGCTATGACAAAGAGTGCCTCGATCGAATCAACGCACTGCCGAATGCCTGGTTCGACAACTCCGCGCACTGCATTCACTGCGTCGGAGCCGTGGATGACCTGCCCTACATCGCGCCGCGCGCGCGGCGCTTCGACACCGACTACCGTGATCCCGCCCGCGTCATTGCCGACCTTGCGGCCGCTTATCCGAACAAGTTCATGTGGGGCAGCGACTCGCCCTTTTACAGTTACGCCGCCGAGATCAACGGCCAGATCGTCCGCCTCATCAGCACTTATGAGCGCGAAGTCACCGCCTTGAAAGCCAGTCCGCCTGACGTGGTGCAACGCATTGCTGCCACGAACACCCGCGCCTTCCTGAAGCTCCCCGATGAAAGCATTCTCTCTTGAAGGGCGCGCCGCGCTCGTCACCGGCTCATCACAGGGCATCGGCCTGGCCATTGCGCAGGGCTTGCATGAGGCCGGAGCGGGTATGGTTTGTCATGGGCGGCAGGAGCGGCCATCTGAGGTGCCAGAGCGCGCCGCTTACGTTTCTTGCGACTTGGGCTCTTCATCCGCGCCCGCTTTGCTTATCGAGAAAGCCATCGCCGCCGAGCCAGGACTGGACACGCTGGTCTGCAATGCCGGCAGCTTCTTTGATGTGCCATTTCTGGAAATGACGCCCGAGCACTGGGAGAAGACGATGTGCCTGAACCTGCGGGCCACGTTCTTTCTGGTGCAGGCTTTTGCAAGGCAACTCATCGGACGCGGTGCGCCAGGGAGCGTGGTCATCGTGTCTTCCACGAACGGCTTCCAGGGCGAAGCCGACAGCGTGGCCTATGACACTAGCAAAGGCGGACTGGTGATGATGACACGCTCACTCGCGGTTTCACTGGCACCGCACCGCATCCGCGTGAATGGCATCGCGCCAGGACTCATTCGCACTCCTCTGACCGGCACCTGGATGGAGACGCGCGCGGATGATCTACTGAAGCACTATAAGAAAAAAATCCTGCTGGGCAACGTCGGAAAACCCGAGGACTGCACCGGAGCTGTGATTTTCCTTTGTTCACCTGCCGCAAGTTACATCACGGGTGAGATCATCGTCATTGATGGTGGTCTCACTGTTGGGCAGGTGGGGCGCTTATGATTCGCTCCCTTGATTAGAGCATTTATAAAATGACGTAGCCGCATCTCGTAATACCGCTTGGAAGCAAGATTCAGTAAAACAAAAAGTGGAAGGGGCATCCATGCCCCTCCAAGAAATGGTTCAAAACAGAAGGCGTATGGGACATCCGCCACCACCTTCATCCGTTCACAGTAACGCTGATTTTAAACG
>VFKE01000133.1 GCA_009885695.1 Verrucomicrobiota bacterium
AACAAAGTGCTCCATGAGCCTGCTTTGCTTATGGGCTGACAACCGGCTTTTGCGTTGAAACATTGAGTGAAGCATAGGACTTTTTGCCGCCCTTAGCTACTTCAGCCCCAAGAATTAAAACACTGCAGAAACCGCCCAGGTCGAAGTTCTCTTCATTTCATGGTTCATACTCTCATAAACATGATTGAAGGCAAAGCCTTCACTTCCCCTTGTAATTCGGATACCTCGTCGTGAGCTGCCTGCGCAAGCTGGCGGACTTATCCTTTTCACCGAGCTTGTCGAGCGCGCGCACAGCCTTGTCCAGCGCTTCCGGGGTCAGTTCCGGATCGCCGTAAATCTGGCTGACCACGACAAAGTTTCCGGCCGCCGTTTTCCATTCCAAGATGGCCGCAGCATTGTCGCCGGCCTTCGCCAGCGCGTCACCGTGAGCCATGGCGATGTCTCCCTGGAGCAGCACCAGTTGCGCGTGAATTTTTCCCTCCTTCTGAATTTTCAAGCCATCGTCCACCGATTTGACGGCTTCATCATATTTCCCGAGACCGAGATAAGCGCGAGCCTTCCCCAGCATCGCCTTGGGATGACCCGCACTTTGCGGCGCCTGTTCCAGATAAAAATTCAGTGACTGAATGGCATCATCAAAGTCGCCGTTCTCAACTTCAGCCAGTCCGAGGAAGTACCAGACAATATCTGGCGTCGTCTTGGGTTCAGAAGGTGTCGAAAGCCGCCGGAGAAAACGCGCGCTGGATTTGAAGTTGCCGCGCTCAAAGTATTTCTGGCCGAGGAACGTCAGCACTGCGGGAGAAATGGGAGCATCGCGCTTCATTTCAATATAGGCTTCACATTCCTTGGCGAGACCGTCCACATCCTCGCGGAGATACTGGCAGGAGATGAGCAGCGGAAAGGCTTTCTCGCGCCACTTCTCCGAGTCCGTCGAAATCGCCCGGCGCAGAGGCTCAAGGGCTTTCCCGTAGCTCTCCCTGGTCTTCATGTCGAAGTAGCCGCGCCCGATTTGAAAGTTCGCATCACCCGCCGCGGCACTTTTGGGAAATTTCGCAACAAGCGCCTCAAAGTCTGCGATCATGCCCGCCGTGTCGCGCGTCTCCGCTTTGATGAGACCGCTCTGATACCAGGCCATCTCTGCGGCGTTGTTGTCGGGATAGGTCTTGGTGATCGCAGCAAAATCCGCCAGCGCGCGATCAACCGCACGGACATTCTTGTGACTGATGCCGCGCTGGGCGAGCGCAATGGGGATGTTCGCGTCCTTGGGGTAGTCGTTGATAAACTCTGTGAGCGATGCGATGGCGTCGTTCCATTTTCCGGACTCGGCCTCAGCGAAGCCTTTTTTATACAGCACGCTGGCGCGAACTTTTTCCGGCACCCGCTTTGATTGGATTCCGGCATAAGCCTCCGCCGCCTTTGCGTAGTCAGACTTGCCGAACCACCAGTCAGCGCGGATCAGCCGGGACATGAGAAGATATTCGTGATCTTTGTATCGAGGCGCGTAACGCTCCTCAAAACTCTCAGTGAAACGCGGCATGTCCTTGTCGTTCATTTGATAAAACGCGAGGAGCTTCTGGTAGCCGGCCTCCAGCGACTCGGGCGAATCCGGCGACTGCTTCTCGATCATCAAATAGATTTCAATAGCCTGGCGGTAGCTTTGCTTCTGCTTGTGAGCGTTGCCGACCATGAGCAGCAATTTAGACCGCAGATCATCTCCCGGCATGGAGGTGGCGTTGGCCACATAAGTATCGATCACTCCCTTGAAATCGCCCTTGCCATAACAGCCCTGGATAAGACCAAAGACGGCCACGGCACGGGCATCCTTCGACAAATCCTTTATCTCGAGAGCGCGCTTGAAGTTCTTCAGCGCCGTTTCACTTTTGCCGAGCTCGTTCAAGATGAGTCCGGATTTGATCAGCGCGTCACCCAGGATGCCATCGTCCTTGGTGGTGGCGGTGAGGCCGTTGAACGCATCCAATGCTTCCTCCTTGTTTCCAGCTTCAAGCGCCCCTGCAGCCAGCTCACCCAGCGCAGTCTCGCGATAGGGATTATCTGTCTTGGTGGCGGCGACCTGTTTAAACGCCGCCATCGCTGCTTTCTTTTGTCCCGCCTGCTTCAATGCCAGTGCCCGGTTGTAAGCTGCGGCCAGCTTCACCAGAACGTCAGACGTCAGCTTTTCACAGGATTCAAAATAGGTCGCGGCACGGGCGAATTCCTTGGCGTTATAGGCGAACGCGCCGAGGCGGTAGTTGGCGGATGCCGCGCTCTCACTTTTGGGGAAGCGCGTGACGACCTCGCCATAGGCACGGCGTGCTTCATCGTTCTTGTCCGTCTTCAGATAACATTCACCGAGCTTGAACCAGGCCTCTGGCGCATGGGGCGCTTTGGAGTAGAGACGCACATAATCGGTGAAAGGCTTGATCGCGATCTGATACTCCTTCTGGGTGTAACAAAGCGTGGCGTATTCAAAAAGGTCGTCGTCCGCCGTCTTGACCGCCGCTGGCTTCGGAGGACTGAGCGGCACCGCCCGCGGCACCTCGTCCGTGCTTGAAACCGGCACTGCCTTGGGAACTTGCTGCGCGAGAAGGGAGGGCGCGATAGCCAGCACAGCCATCAGAACTCCAGTCAATTTTCCGGCTGTCATTCTCATCTTCATGTCCTCAATTTTCCGACGGCGCGGCCCCGCCTTCCGGCTCGGGCGCCCGCGTCGCAAATGCCACGTTCCAGATGCCCGCCTTCTGACAGGTGTTCAGCACGTTCATCACTTTTTGATATTCGGATTTCTCATCGCCGCGCAAAATGACCGCCTGATCCGGATGCACCTGCGCGATGAGCTGCAGCTTCTGCAGCAGTTGCGCCTCCGTGAGCTGATCGCCTTCCACGACGATTTCACCGTTCTTGCGCACATTGACCACGATCTCCCCAACCGTATGCCGCTGGTCAGACTTGCCCTCGTCAGCAGCGGGCACGCTGATTTCGATCTCCGTCTCCCGCCGCGAAAAATTCCAAGTGATGATGAAAAAAATCAGCAGGAGAAACAAAATGTCGATCATCGGCGCCAGCTGAAGCGGAATCGGCTGGATGTCTTGAAACTTGCGAAAGCGCATAACGGCGGTGCCTTGAAAATTACTGGGCATTCTGCTCCGCGGCCAAACTTGGCGAGCGGCTGGCTGCGGCACGCGCGGCGCGTTTATATTGCGCGGAGAGCAGCGCCATGAGATGCGTCGAGGCGGCCTCGAGTTCAGATATAAATCGCTGCACCTTGCCCCGGTAAATCGCATAGACCATGAGCGAAGGAATGCCGATGATCAGACCCGCCGCAGTGCAGAACAAAGCTTCATAGACTCCCTTGGCCACCCCCATGCCCTGACGGCCCGCGAAATCACCGCCGGCGATTTCATTGAACGAGCTGATCAGTCCGATGACCGTGCCCAGCAGTCCGATCAATGGCGCCATGGATCCGATGTCGCCCAGATACGACACGCGCTGAAGCAGGAGCGATGACTGCCGGCTGCCCTCGGCCTCTGTCACCTCGCGCACCTCATCAAAACTGGCGGTGGGATTCTTCGTGGCAAAATCCAACGCCTTCGACGTGACGCGCGCCACACATTCACTGCTGCGGTTGCACACTGCAAGCAAGCCAAGGTAATCCTGCTTCCGGATGAGTGCGTCTGCGGCATTCATAAAGCCGTCGCTGACCACAGAATTTTGTTTGACCGTGAGAATCACAAAAAAGATCACCATCACCGCCACGAGCGACAGAGCGATCAGCGGATAGGCCAGAATGCCCATTTTTTTAATGACCTCCTGCGGAGTAAGCGGTGGCGATGGCGATGGCGATGGCGCTTTCTTTCCGCCAGCGGTGATTACAGCACCCGAGGTCGCATCAGCGACGGAGACTTGCTGGGCAGGAATCTGGGTGACGCCGCCAGCAAACAAGGCTAGCGTCAAAAAAAGGGTCTTCAATGAAGGCATGGGCGCACAGTTTAGGGGCAGGACGCACTTTTGCAAACCTTTCGGCGGTCTTGAATATCTGCCTATTGGTTTAAAGAGAATCAATTATGGTCACAGCCGGTTTCAGCCCGGAACCCGCACCTACACCGGATCACCCATGCCGTTCCCATCCCTGCCCATCACCATCGAAAAGAATGGCGGGGCGGTGCTGCGTCGCCGCCCAAAATTAACGCTCCTAACTTCCGCCCACCGATCAAACCTCCGCCAGACCAGGCCTCCCCACTCGCGCACACCGGATGTGACCACCTCAGGAGACATTCGGAATCATGGGGCGCGGCGCTGCATGCACCTGCAGTTCTTTGGATGACTTATGCCAGAGTTGCACGTCAACTACCTGCGATGTCGGTTCGCCAATGCTGCTACCATTCACCGATGCTCGCGCAGAACACTTTTCTGTGGGAAGATTCATTCGTCCGTTTCAAAAAACATGCCCTTCCCGCGCGAAAAAAACGACCTGCAAAAAAAGCTGCACGATGTGCCGCACACGCCGGGCGTTTACATCATGCGCGACCGCCTGAACCGCGTGATCTATGTGGGCAAGGCACGCGACCTGCGCAAGCGACTCAGTAGCTACTTCATGCCTTCCCGCGCCCGCAAGGCCGACATCAAAACACGGGCGCTGATCGACAGCATCTGGGACTTCGACACCCATGACGTGCGCAACGACGCCGAGGCGCTCATCCTCGAGATGCGGCTCATCAAGGACTTTCGCCCGAAATACAACATCAGCTTCAAGGACGACAAGCGCTACCTGCTCGTGAAAGTGCAGATGGCCGATCCCCTGCCCCGCTTCACTTTGACGCGAATGAAGAAAGACGACGGCGCGCGCTACTTCGGCCCTTATGCACACTCCTCCGCGCTGCGCACGACCTTGAACTGGATGAACCGCAACTTCGGCCTCCGCGTCTGCCGCCCGCTCCGACCCGACGAGAACGACTATAAGCACTGCCACAACGACATCATCAAAAACTGCTCCGCACCCTGCATCGCCCGCGTCAGCCAGGAGGAATATCGCGAAAGCATCGACCGAGCCTGCGACTTTCTCGGCGGCAAATCACGCGATCTCATCACCACGCTGGAAGCCGAGATGCAGAAGGTCGCCGCGCGACTCGACTTCGAGCGCGCAGCGGAACTGCGCGACATGATCGAGGATTTCAAGACCACGCTTAAACCCACACGCAGTTTTGAGCGCGGTGCCAGCATGCGCGTGGCCAGCACCATCAATCCCGAAGCTGATCTCGCCGAACTGCAAGAGGTTCTCGGGCTCGACCGCCCGCCCCGCGTCATGGAGTGCTTCGACATCGCCAACATCGGCGAGGCGCACTGCGTCGCCAGCATGGTGCGATTTAAAAATGGCGTGCCCGACAACGCCAGCTACCGCCGCTACCGGATCAAGATCGTCAACGGCCAGAATGATTTCGCCTCGATGAGCGAAGTTGTGCGCCGCCGCTACTCGCGCATCCTGCTGGAGGCTCGCGCGCAGATCGGCGATGAGGATGCCGATCTCACGCAGGAAAATCCCCTGGAAGCGATGAGAAGACTTGAAGAGAAGGATGAAGGCAGAAGGATGAAGGATGAAAATTCTGTATCTGAAGATTCTGTTCATCATCCTTCATCCTTCATCCCTCATCCTTTCGTCCGGCTTCCGGACCTGGTCATCGTGGACGGCGGGAAAGGCCAACTCTCCGCAGCGATGCAGGAGTTGGAGCGACTCGGACTGCATGAGCTTCCGATCATTGGGCTCGCAAAGGAGCATGAGGAAATTTTCCGCCCTGAACGAAGCAAGCCCATCGTGCTGAGTCATGAAACCGGCGCATTGAAACTTCTTCAACGCATCCGCGACGAAGCCCATCGCTGGGCCAACGGCTACCACCAACTTCTGCTCCAGCGCCGCGTGCAGGAGAGCATTCTCGACGACTGCCCCGGCGTCAGCCAGGCGCGCAAGGCTGCGCTGTTGCGCAAGTTCGGGTCGGTGTCCCGTTTGAGACGCGCCAGCACGACGCAGATCGCCGAGGTGCCTGGGATCGGAAAGTCTCTCGCAGATCAGATCACGACTTTCTTGCGTGAAAGAGCCGGTGCATGAACCAGAGCCGCAAGATTGCCAGCTTTACCTTTGCCGTCGAGGGAGTAAGATTCCAATGCCAATGAACCGGATCACTTTCAACACTGAACAATGCGGCGGGCGTCCCTGCATTCGTGGGATGCGCATCCGCGTAAAGGACGTGCTGGATCTGCTTGCTGCGGGTGTCTCAGACAAGGAAATTCTTGAGGACTTTCCTTACCTTGAAGCGGAAGACATCAAGGCCTGCCTGGTATATGCGGCGGCGGCAGCCGATCATACTGTGTTGGCGGCATCCTAAGCCATGCGCTTTGTGGTGGACGCCCAACTGCCGCCTGCGCTGGCGCGTTTGCTGACTGCACATGGACATCAAGCGGAGCATGTTGAGGACATCTGTCTTAGGAATGCTGATGACGTGCCTATCTGGAATTACGCGTTGCAAGCCAGCGCCATCATCGTGACCAAAGATGAGGACTTCGCACATCGTTTGCGTCAAAGCGGATCCTGCCCCGTTGTGGTGTGGTTGCGCGTCGGCAACACCAGCCGCAAGGCCTTGCTTGCCTGGTTTGAACCTCTGCTTCCTAGGATCGTATTGCTTCTCAACCAGGGTGAACTTTTAATAGAGGTGCGATAGATAACCATCCTGCTTCCGATATGCCCGACGAAGACCTCGACCTCCCGCTGATCCAGAGTGCCGACGACCGCTTCATGCGCGAAGCCTTGCGTCAGGCTAAACGCGCTCTGGCGGCGGATGAAGTGCCCATCGGCGCAGTCATCGTGCACGGTGACCACGTCATCGCCCGCGCATGGAATCAAGTTGAGACGCTCAAGGATGCGACCGCCCATGCGGAGATGATCGCTCTGACACAAGCGCAGAGCGCGATGGGCGACTGGCGGCTCAACGAATGCGATCTCTATGTCACCAAGGAACCGTGTCCCATGTGCGCTGGTGCCATCATGCACTGCCGCGTCCGGCGCGTGATCTTCGGTTGTCCCGATCCCAAGGGCGGCGCGGCAGGCGGCATGTGGAACCTGTTGCAATCACCCAACCTGAACCATCGCAGCGAGATCACCTCCGGCGTGCTCGGTGAAGACTGCGTGCAGATGCTGAAAGCCTTTTTCAAAGAGGCTCGCAAGCGCCGGACAAACGGCGAGGATCACAAGAAGAGCGGAAGCCTGTGACCCGGCGCGTCAGCGGAGAATGACAGACAGTGGTTTATTTCGTAACCGAAATAGTTCTTGCTTATTTCGGATGCGAAATATTATAGTGCCCCATGACATCCCGCCGCAAAGCCGCCGCACTCTCAGTCAACGACCTGCCTTTCCTCGTCGCCTCGCTCACCCACTGCTTCCGCGCGCTGGGAGATCATACGCTGGTGGAAGCAAATCTGCAGAAGAAAGTGCGGCCCGGCACCGGGGCCCTCTTTTATGCGCTGGTGGCGAATGACGGCTGCAACATCAAGCTGCTCATCGATATGCTGCGCATCCCGAACGCTACGCTCTCGGGAATGCTGGATGTCATGGAGAAAGACGGCATGGTGGAGCGGCGCGACTGCCCGGATGACGGACGGGCATATCGGTTGCATTTGACCCGCAAGGCGAAGGCGCTGGTGCCAAAAATGATCGCACGACACAAACGGGTGGCAACCACGCTCCAACAAGGCATGAGCGAGCGTGAGGTGAGGCAATTCAAGTCCCTGATGCTGCGCGCGAGCACGAATCTTCGCGCCGCGCTGAACACCAAGGCTGGGAGGCGACGCGCATGAAACCTTGCTGCCAGAGTCGCTTCACGCTTTCTTCAACCACCGGACGCGTTGATTAAAAAGTGTACGCCGCAAAAAATCATTGTGCCAAAAAAAGCAACAAAGTCGCCTCAACCATGAATAAAACACTACGCACCATTGTGGCACTTGTCCTCGCGACGACGTTGCCAGCATTCGCACAACGCCCACAAGGACGCCCCGGCGGGCCGGAACAAAACCGCCTTCCCGAAGGCTCACGCATCGAGCGCGACCTCGTGTATGGCAGCGCGGGCGGAAGCGATTTAAAGCTCAATCTTTACCTCCCGCCCGGTGATGAGGCGAGGCCGCTCATCATTTGGATTCACGGCGGTGCATGGCTGCAAGGGAGCAAGGACGGGCCGAGCCCCGCGCAGCAGTTTGTCGGCTCAGGTTACGCGGTGGCGCATGTCGGCTACCGGCTGAGTCAGGTGGCAAAATGGCCTGCGCAGATGCACGACTGCAAGGCAGCGGTGCGCTGGCTGCGCGCGAATGCCGCGCAATATCACCTCGACCCGAAACGCTTCGCGGCTTGGGGCAGTAGTGCGGGCGGGCATCTCGTGGCGGTGCTCGGCACGAGCGGCGGCGTGGCGGAACTCGAAGGCACCTGCAATGACCTGAAGACATCCAGCAGCGTGCAGGCGGTCGTGGATTGGTTCGGCCCGACCGATTTTCTCCAGATGAATAAGTTCCGCAGCAACATTGCCCATGACGAAGCGAAGTCGCCCGAGAGCCAACTCATCGGCGGTCCGATTCAGGAAAACAAGGAGGCTACCGCGAAGGCGAATCCCATCACTTATGTTGGACGTGTCGAGGCACCGCCGCCCTTCCTGATCATGCACGGCACGAAGGATGATCTGGTGCCTTTCAACCAAAGCGAACTCCTGAACGACGCGCTCAAGGCTGCGAAAGCCGATGTGACTTTCCTTCCCATGGAAGGCGCAGGCCACGGATTCGGAGGCGAGCAAAGCTCCGCGCCGGTGCGTGAGTTCCTCACTCGTGTGCTAGGAAAAACCGTCTCTGTCAAAGGCGCCGAAACACCCAGAACGGATGGCAAAGTTCAATTAGACAATCGAGCCCAGGACACGCCTCCCCAACCACAAAAACGCCCGAACCCGGATTCGAACGTCCAAGGTGGACCACGCGGCCGTGCGTTGCCTGAGGGCGTGAAGGTCGTTCGAGATTTATCCTACGCCGCCGATAACGACCCCAAGCACAGACTGGATTTGTATCTTCCTGAGAAATCCGACAAGCTCCTGCCATTGCTGATTTGCATTCATGGCGGAGGATGGGCCATGGGCGACAAGGCCGGGGGCAGCCCGCTCATTCCCTTGGCAAACGAGGGCTATGCGGTGGCGGTTATTAGCTACCGCCTTAGCCAACAGGCCAAATTTCCCGCACAGATTCAGGACTGCAAAGCCGCCGTGCGATGGTTGCGCGCCAATTCCGCGAAGTATAACATTGATCCAAACCATTTTGGCACTTGGGGAGGATCGGCAGGTGGTCATCTCTCAGCACTGACCGGCACGTCCGGGGGGTCGAAAGAATTCGAACCCATCGGTGGCAATGACAGTGTCTCGGACCGCGTGCAGGCTGTATGCGATCTATTCGGGCCGACCGACTTGTTGAAAATGAACGAGCAATCCGGCGGAAGGGGAGGCATCAAGCATGACGAAGCCAGATCGCCGGAGAGCCGGTTGATTGGCGGACCGATCCAAGAGAACAAGGAGAAAGCCGAGCGCGCCAACCCGCTGAGATATATCACCAAGGACTGCCCGCCATTCCTCATCATGCATGGGCTTGGAGACGACCTAGTTCCCATCGGCCAGAGTGAGATTCTGCTCGATGCCTTGAAGAAACAAGGGATCGAAGCAACCTTCATCAAGCTCCGCGCGGGACACGGCACTCCAGAGTTCCGTCAGCCCGAAAATATCAAAATCATCAAGGAGTTCTTCGATAAGCATCTGAAGAAATAGCCACCAATTTAATTTTTTCGGTCCTGTCTCATTTCCGTAAAAGCTATTATGAAACCATACCTTCGCTTACTCTCAATCACCGCTCTGCTTTTTCAACAGACCGTGAATGCTCAACCGCCACAACGCCCGCAAAATCCCGGGCAGCGACAACACCAACAAGACGGTGATTATTGGGTTCCCGAGAAACTTCCGGCGACGAGTCCGGTGCGGGGCATCTTCTTCTTGGGAATGGGTGCCTTTCCGAATGCCGAATGGCGAAAACTCGCCGAAGAAACGGACTGCGTTTTGGTGTATGCCGGTGGCGATGTCAGGCCGGGGCAGCGCGATCGATGGTTGAAACAAGTAGCGGCTCAGACAAAGCGTCCCGAAATCGAACATGCGGGAATCGTGCTCACGGGTCTGTCAGCCGGAGGTGGTTCGGCTATGCTCGCCGCCACAGAAATGCCGGATCGGATGATTGCAGTTATCCCAGTTCATGCACCCGTCTGGTGGGCGATTGCCGCCGGAGCAGAGAGCGAAGCCAAGACCGATGTGCCTGAAATACAAGTCAATCTGGCGCGCAGCATCAAACTGAGTGCCGGTGGTAAGCCCCCCTTACTGGATGTTCCGTTACTCTTTATTGGCGCCAGTGATGACTCAATCACCCCACGTTGGGAATGGTCACTCCGCAATGGAAGCAAGCACCAAGCAATTTGGTCCTGCTATGTGCAACCGGGAGCGGAACACTCCCCGATGGGGGATTTGACTTTTGCCCGTGCCTGGCTCAAAGCTGTAATCAAATTGCGCGTTCCGGCCGAGATCCCCATTGGGAAACCTTATCCGCTGAACCGTATCGAACGAAAGTCCGGTTGGCTGGGAACCTATCAAATGTCGGGCAATGGCCAGCCCGTCGAATGGCCAGCGCATCAAGTCTGGAAGCGCGCCGAAGGAGGCACTCCAAACGCTGGAATGCAAAAGACGAGCTACTCGTTAGCCGATGCCAAAATCACCCCGTATGCAGATTTTACCGGGGATCAAGCGCGGGCGATCTGGTTGCCGAATGAAGAGATTGCGAAACAGTGGCTCGAGAATCATCAGGCAAAAGCCGCGCGTCAAAAACGTTAATCCAGCAGTGCCGATCATGAAGTTCAGTCGAGTCCTCGTTTGCATCACAGCCGTTGCGGTCTGCATCGCAGACACCGCTTGGTCGGCCAACGATGTTCCCTCGAGCCCGGACCGGCTTTATCCAGCAACTCCTTTCGTGATCGATGTCACGAAGCCGCCTTACAGCGCCAAAGCTGATGGCGTGGCCGATGACACAGAGGCATTGCAGCTCGCCATCAATGAAAACGTCGGTCGGCACCGGATGCTGTATTTTCCGAACGGCACTTATCTCATCAGTCGGACGCTTACATGGCCGAAGAAATGGAAGGGCAAGGACAACTGGGGCTTTACCTTCCTCTGTGGGCAGAATCGCGACAAAGCAGTCATCCGTTTGAAAGACGGCATCTTCACCGACGCTTCCAAGACCCAAGCCATGATGTGGTGTGGCGGCTTCGGGTCGGCGGATTGGTTTCACAACTACGTGGAGAATCTAACCTTCGACGTTGGCAGCAAAAACCCGGGTGCGACGGCGCTGCAGTTCTATTCCAATAACAGCGGTGCCGTGCGCAACTGCCGCTTTATCGCCGGCGAAGACAGCGGCGTAGTTGGCCTCGATCTCGCCCATCGCGACATGAACGGGCCGCTGCTGGTGCGGAACTGCGAAGTCGTTGGTTTCCAGCGCGGCATCGTCACGGCCCACGCGGTCAATGGACAGACGTTTGAGAACATCACGCTGCGCGGTCAGCGGGAGATCGGATTTCAGAACCAGGGACAGGCCATCAGTATCCGTGGACTTGTCAGCGACAACGCTGTGCCTGCCGTCAGCAGTTACGGCAAGCTACTGTTGTTAGATGCCACTCTGACAGGCAGGGGCTCCGCAGTGAAAGCGCCCGCAATCGTGAACTTTAATCGCGGACAGATATTTCTTCGTGACATAAAGACCACTGGCTACAGCCGCGCGCTGGCGGACATGACGACGCCCGACTTTGCGGCGGCGTTCCGCATCAACGGCGAGGACAAACCCGGCAGCCTTGGCCCGAACATCGCGGAGTATTGCAGCCAAGCGCCGACCAGTCCTTTTCCCTCGCCTGCTCGTTCACTGCGATTGCCGGTGAAAGAGACACCTGAAGTCCCTTGGGACGACCCGAAGACATGGGCGAACGTGGATGCCTTCGGTGCCGACCCGATGGGTAAAATGGATTCGTCCGCAGCCATCCAGAAAGCGATGGACTCCGGTGCCAGCACCGTGTTTCTGCCCGGCCATTATAACCTTCGATCCGCAGTAATTATTCGCGGTAAGGTTCGCCGTGTGGTGGGGCTGGGTGGACATATTAACTACGGCAAAGGCCTTCACCCCGACTTTCGCCTCGCCGATGGAGACGCTCCCGTCGTCGTGATGGAACATTTTTGCAAGATCCAGGGCGGTCTCGAGATCGCGACGCGACGCACGCTGGTGATGCGTAGCGTGTCGGATTGCGATCTTACCAACACAGCGGCGGCCGAGGGCGGGGAGCTCTTCTTTGAAGACTTCGTGACCCATGCGCTAAAGCTCCGCAAACAACGTGTTTGGGCCCGCCAACTCAACATCGAGAACCAGGGCACGCATCTGGTCAATGACGCCAGCGACCTATGGATTCTCGGCTACAAGACCGAACGCGGCGGCACACTTCTGGAAACGCGCGGCGGCGGGCGCAGCGAGGTGCTCGGCGGCTTCAGCTATACGACCACGGCCGGAAAACTGGCTCCCATGTTCGTGAATGACAACTCGTCCGTCTTCGCCTTCTTCGCCGAGGTCTGTTTCAGCGGTGATCCGTTTGCCGTGCACATTAAGGAAACACGCGGCACGGAAACAAAAACAGTCGGCAAAGACGAGGGCAAGACGCTGCCGTATTCCGGCTATGTGGAAAAGCCACGATGAATTCAGAACTCCCTAACTCAACGACGCCTGCGCCCTGTCTGCTCAACCACTGTGCGACAGGAAAGGTGCGCTCACCTGCGTCGAGGAGGACACCGACCTGACACATACGAACGAGAATGTTTTTCCACCCCGCTGAGCACTATTCGAGTAATCACGCCACGACCTCATGAAAGTCATTGTCTTCATCCTCGCACTCATGCTGTCGCCGCTGGCGGCGCAGGTCACATTAAACCCGGCACCGGCAAAGCTCGCTGTCTGCACGAGTGAGCTTTGGCTGCCCGATGGTGTGACACCGCAAGCGGTGGTCAGCTTCTCCGACTACGCGAACGGAAAGGAATTTTTTCGCGCTCCGGGCTGGCGCAAACTCGCCACGGAGTTGCGGCTCGCATTTTTGCTGCACAAAATCGTCGAGCACGGGCAGCGACATGCGCTGTGCAAGGAGCGCGAGGCATTCACCGCCATCGAGCAACATCTGACCGCTCACGCGCAGCAATTGAAGCAGCCTGCGCTCGCCACCGTGCCGCTGATTTACGTCGGCACTTCCCAGGCCGGAACGCAGGCGTTTGCGCTGGCCTGGCAGGAGCCACGGCGTTGCGCAGCGGTCATTCAGATGCAGTCCGCAGTCGCTTCCGTGCAGTGGTGGACGCGCGACCATGCGGCGGATGAAAAAGTCCGCGCCATCCCGATGCTCTACAACATCGGCGGTCGCGATTTCATCGGTGCGCAGAACAATGAGGCCCACGCTTGCAGCCGCCTCCTGCTGCGCAATTTCGTCGGGCCTGCCGTGGCGGCTGGCGCGAAATGGAGCGCGTATTTGAAAGCGGACGAAGGCCACGGCGGCACTGGCGATCAAAGCTACAACCTCACTTGGCTGCGCGAGATCCTCGCCTCGGTTCGGACCGGGGACATGGGTAACAGGTTGACCGGGGACATGGGTAACAGTTGGTGAGGCGGTCTATGCCTTGGACCAATACCCCTACGACGGATCAGAGACGGAA
>VFKE01000158.1 GCA_009885695.1 Verrucomicrobiota bacterium
CGTCTCGCCGAGATCCTCAACAACCGGCCCCGCAAGCGTCTCGGATACAAGACCCCAAATGAAGTCTATTACTCACGCCCAGTTGTCGCACTTCAATGTTGAAAGAAAGTTTTGAGATAAAAATGTCGTGTCCGCACAGCTGTGGCGGGGATTCATAGCCCAACGTTGAACTTACAATCAGAGTCAGGTAGGGGCCCCTGCAAAATTCCAGCGCGTCCTCTGCTGCCCGTGCGTTGCGCTGGGCGCGCTCAGGATCACTCGCGTGTATTACGCAAATAAACTCATTCTTTTCGTTTGACTTGTTGTCGAGCAAAAAATTTTGGCATACTCACTACCCTCACTCCTGTTTCAGCCCTCCATCAGCATTTCTTCGCATCAGTCTCGACCCTCCTGCCCCAAACTCCCGATGCTCAATGGCTCCATCTTGGAGAGAACCTTGCACCACGCGGTAGATGTTCGTATGAACACTTGTCGTGCCCTCCATCTACCAAGCCCGCCGTCCCCGCGCCTCGCCCCTCTGGCAACGCCATGCCGCGATGAGCGGCAATCTTTCCGAGCGAAGCCACACCGCATAGACGAGGTCAAATCGTCCAGCAGGCCTGGGATGATTTCCTCGCCGGTTACGAAAAACACCACCGCCCCGCCATGGGACCCTTGCGCCCCGACATCGTCGCCACCGTGCGCGCCTTCCTGCGCTGCGGCGATCTCGCCGCCGGGTTCACCCGCTACCACTGCCCCGATTGCGGCCACTGGGAACAGGCGGGAGGCTGAAGGCTGGAGACTGGAGACTGGAGGATTCGAATTCTTGGTATTCAATGCTCCGCTCATCCTTATCTCCAGCCTCAAGCCCACAAAGTCGCCGACCTCCTCTCCTGGAAACACAGCGGCTTAAAGGGCGGGCTGGAGGTTGGAGGCGGGAGGCTGTAGAAAGAGTCATGCGCGATCACACAAAACTCAGGGCATTCCAACTGGCGGACCAACTCGCCATTCTTGTTTACAAAAACACTGCGTCATTTCCCAAGGGGGAGATGTTCGGCCTCACTTCACAGGTTCGCCGTGCTGCGGTCTCAGTCGCTTCCAACATCGTCGAAGGAAGCGCCCGTTCTTCTGAAGCCGAATACCTCCGCTTTTTGGACATCGCCTACGGCTCAGCGCGCGAAGTCGAATGCCAAATTGGCCTTTCTCGCCGACTCGGATTCCTCAACGCGTCCGAGCATGCGGAACTCCTTCCGGTCGCTGTCGAATCCGCCAAAGTGCTCAATGGGCTTATCCGCGCCTTGCGAAGAAGTTGACCCTTCCCGCCTCCAGCCTACAGTCTCCAGCCTTCCGCTCCCTTGGCAGGCCATCAGGCAATGGATTCCCGCCGATGACGATGAGCCGGTCTTCGAGTGGTTCGACGCCCATCAGAGCAACGAATCCACCTGGAAGCCTGCGGAAGTCCCGCTCTATGATGGGCGCATCCTGGTCCTCGATGCCGATTGAAGCAGGCCCGCCCGCCACCAAATCCTCCAGCCTGCGGTCTCCAGCCTCAAGCCTGAACTGCAAAACCCCGCTGCCAAAATAATCTTGGCACTGCGGACAGGAGAGCTATGCTCAGCACGTTGAAACTGCGCCATGAAACCCGGCACCACCCACCACCACCGCGACAAATCAGGCGCGAAAAGCGCTGTGGCCGAGATGACTCATCCTTCCTCCTTCATAATTCATCCTTTAATCGCCCCTCTCTCCCCTCATACCCCCTCCCACCCCGTCTCCGATGCGCGTCCTGGGCCACTCCGGTGCACCGGGCGCGAAAGCAATTTCCTAGCATATAAATGTCCTGCCTTGGTTTGGCGCAGTCGGTGGATTCAGACCCGCTGAGGATCCTCATCAGGCCGATTTCCGACAAGCTGGTGGTGCTCACGTTTGCACCTGGCGGAGACTCAGCGGCCCAGATGAATCTGCTTAGTTGAAGTTATGAGCGATTTCCGGCCACGTAATTTTCCCATGCATCGAAGGGGAGAAATGCGCCTGACACTCATCTTGCTAACGGCGGTCACGGTCGCTGTTCGCGTGCCGCGCGTGCAGGCGGAGGCGGGCGAGACCGCGTCGGCCATGCCGAAAGTGGAGTTGATCAAGGAGGAGACAATTTCGGAGCGGAAGTTGGTTCGCTACGAGCACGGCAGCCTCGCGGAGTGGAAATATGCAACGCCGCAACGCGACTATTTCTATGTCGAGCATCCCAAAAAACCGCTGGGCGGGAAGGCGCCATTGCGGGTCGTGTTGCACAGTGCCGGGGGCGGTGGTCAGTCGGAAATGGCACAGAACCTCACGCCTGCCCGCGCCCACATCATCCAGGCCTATGTGGACTATTCAAGCTATGGCCTGTTTCTGGACTGCCGGGCCAATCAGCCGGTTGACTGGTGGTGGGGGCATCATTCGATCCTGAAGATGCCCGATCTCTACACGAAGGAACTTTGCCCGACGGAAAAGCGATTGCTGGCCACCGTGAAATGGGCGATGCGCACGTTCCCAATCGATCCCAACCGGGTTTATCTGAGCGGTATTTCGATGGGCGGCAGCGGCAGCCTGGGTTTGGGCATGTGCCATGGCGATGTTTTTGCCGCCATCTCGGTGGATGTGCCTGCCGGTGCCGACCACGCATTGTTTCGCCTGCGCAACGGCGAACACCCGGACGCTCCGCCAGTCTTCAACTTTTCGGCACAGAACGATCGTTGGTCAAAAGGCCAGGAACAACTGATCGCCTATTGCCAGACGAATCGCCATGCCCTGGCCATTGCGTGGGGACCCTTTGGACATACGAGCGACGCGAGTGTTTTCGACGCGGGTGTTTATGAGTTCCCGTGGCTCTCCATCCGCAAAGACGAGGCGTATCCGGTCTTCACGGGCGCATCAACCGACAACAACTATCCGGGATTCCAGAATGTAACTGCCCCGGATCAGAAGGGACAAATCAATGGCTACTTTCGGTGGAAAAACATCACCGACACCGCGGGCAGTTTTGCCATGGAACTGCGGCTGGAAAAAAAGACCGAACTGCACAAACCAGCCGAACCACCGGTGTCTGCCACCGCCGACGTCACGCTCCGGCGCCTGCAACGGTTCGAGGTCCATCCGGGGAAATCCTACCGGTGGCGGTTTGTGGCCGGCGAAACGCCGGCACAGTCCGGCATCGTGTCCGCCGCAGGTGATCGCTTGCTGACCATCCCCAAACTCAAAATCGCCGACACTCCGGGACAACTTGAATTGACGCCCAACTGACCTGGGCGCTGCAGCCCGACAAACGGCCACATCGATCCTCTTACTCTTTGTCTTGCTCATGCTCCTGCTCTCGGCGACTCCGCCTGTGAAATGGAGCGTGAGCAAAAGAACGACATACCCCCTCCCACCCCGTCTCCGATGCGCGTCCTGGGCCACTCCGGTGCACCGGGCGCGAAAGCAATTTCCTAGCATACATACATACTTCAACCGTGCCGGAAGCGCACATCGCGCACGGTGTCGGCACCGAAGCGTTGCTGGAGGTTTTGCAGGAGGCGCGCCTTCTGTTGGGCGAGCGTGTGATGGATGGCGGGCTGGAGCACACGCACGGTGAGCACGCCGCGCTTCAGGCCGTCTGGCGCGGTGTGCTGGGCGATGAAGTCGCCGACCAGTTCACGCCACGCAGCCAGCGCGACATCAAGCTGGAGTCGCTCGTCGAGCTTCCACTCGTGGAGCAGTCCGGGGATGAGGGACTGCGGGGTGACGACGGGATTGTCAAACAGGGGTGCGCCTGCTGCACCGCGCCAGTCGGCGATGAGCCGGTGGCGGAGCCGTTGCAGTTTTGTGGCGCGACGCATGGGAAGTCGGAAGTCCTAGTGACAGAGGCAAAGATAGTTAAGCGCAACGGGCAATAATGACCAGACACATTTGTCAGGCCAGCAAAGATGCCATCTGACCACTGCTCCTCCGGTCTGCCACGCCCCCAAAAAATGCCGCGCCCTTCGCAGAGCACGGCTTCAAGTCATAGTTGCGGGCTGCGTTACTCGCCGTCGTCACCGATGGCCTCGACGGGACAGCCGGTCTTGGCTTCTTCACAGAGGCGGAGTTCATCGGCGTTTTCCGGCTGCTTGAAAAGGTAGCTGTGGCCGCCGTCGTCACTGCGCGTGAAGTTCGCCGGCGCGGTCTCACGGCAGAGGTCACAGTCAATGCACTGGTCGTCCACGTAGAACTTTCCGGAGGCGTTTTGGGTGTATTTGTTTGCTGCGTCAGCCATGATTGATATTTAAGTTGGGCGCGGAAGGTAGGAGTTTTCAGCGGGTATTCAAATGGTTTTTCGCCGCGTCACAAGTGCTCTGCAGCGTAGTGAAGCACAGAATATGCCCGTTTTTCCTCATCACGCGGCTTGTTTCGCCCATTTCTGGATGCATGGTCTCCTTCCTAATTCCGAACTCTGAAAACATGTCCACCATTCCCTTTCCCGTCCAAACCGCCGCCACACCAGCCAAGCCTCTCGTCCCGATCGAGGGTCTGCATGTGCTCCACCTTTATTACACGATCGATCAGGCGATGTGGCGCTCCCTTGGCACAGACGAACAGAGCGCGGCCAAGGAAAACTTTACGCGCTTGGTGGAGTCTGTCCGCGCTCATCCACGCACGCAACTGCTGGTCTTTAGCGTGGTCACACCCAAGGCCGACTTGGGATTCATGCTGCTGACGCCTGACCTGCACGATGCCAACCGCTTTGAAAAGGAACTCACGCTGGCGCTCGGCGCGGACATTTTGCAGCCCTGCTTCAGCTACTACTCGATGACTGAGCTGAGCGAATACACGACCTCCGAAGATGAATACAAGAAGCAGATCCTGGCGGAGCTGCTCACGCAAAAAGAACACGGCACTGAGATGGTGCTCAATCCCAACGACGTGGAGGGCACGGAAGACTTTGAATTGCGCGTCAACGAATGGCGGATGCGCATGAAGAAATACAACCAGGACCGGCTATATCCGAACATGGCGCTGGACTGGCCGGTGGTGTGTTTCTATCCGATGAGCAAACGGCGCGAAGGCAAGGACAACTGGTATTCGCTGAAGTTCGAGGAGCGCCGCCAGCTCATGGCTGGTCATGCGCGGATCGGCCGCACCTGGCACGGGAAAATCCGCCAGCTCATCACCGGCTCCACCGGGCTGGATACCCACGAATGGGGAGTCACCCTGCTGGCGCAAGACACCTTCCACATCAAGGGCATCGTCTATGAAATGCGCTTCGACGAAGTCAGCGCGCGCTATGCGGAATTCGGCGATTTCTACATCGGCCTCCAACTCGCGCCGGACGAAGTGCTGCGCCGTCTGGCTCTATAATGTGTCTCGCAAATCAGGCGTGGACTTGTTTCACACACTGGCCGGGATAAGTTATCAGTGAAATGCGGCAGCCCAGTCTTCCGAACAGAAACTCCGACATGCCCACCATCACCGCTCCAGAAACCGGCGTCCGAACCGATGTCGCACTGGGCACGCCGTGGAATGTCGTCGTGCATAACGACCCGGTGAATTTGATGAGTTATGTCGCCTTCGTTCTGAAGAAAATTTTTGGTTACCCAGATCAGGAGGCGGAACGGCTCATGCTGCAAGTTCATCGGGAAGGCCGGAGCATCGTGTGGACCGGTGCCCGTGAGCGCGCGGAGCATTTCGTGCGGGAACTTCACGGCCACCAGCTCATGGCCACGCTGCAACAGGCGGACTGACATGCGCCTTTCCCTCCCAAAAAACACCAGCCACTGGCGGCTGGGCGAGATGCAGGAAATCCACCTCGATTTCCTCCGGCTCGCCGCTGATGACGCCAGCATGAGCGACTGCCCCGGCGGACGGGAACGACTTTTCCCGCAGCCGCTCGCTGGCAAAGAGGAACTGCTCGACGAAGAGTTCAACGTTGACTGGAAGGAACTCATCACGCCTGAACTGGAGATGCAGTTCGCCGGCGATGTCGGAGTTGTCCTGTCGGATCTGGATTCTATTCAGCCCGTGAAAAAAACCGGGGACGCAGAGGTGAAGTTCTATCGTCTTGATGTGCAGCGTGCGCACGGGCAAGCCTGGTTCAGCACCCTCAATCAGGCGCGGCTGCTGCTTGATCTCAAATACGAGCTGCACGATCCAAAAGACGCGCCCCAGGAATTCACTGTGCAAGAGCAGGCCGGTGGGGAGGATGACCCTGAAAGATTACTGGTGCTGATGCGCTACGAATTCTACGCCTGGATCCAAGAATGGCTTGTGCGAAATGTGCTGTAACGTCGGCAAAGGAGGTGGTGAGCAATATATTTACCCATGCGTATTAACGCTAAAAGTGGGGCTGTTACATGGCAACCCGCATATCTTGAAAGTTAGCAAACTGCCGTTCATTACAAAAGTATCAAAATCCATTCCATGCCGCGTAAAATCAGTGGCTTAAGCAACGTATCCCTCAGTCAGCTATCTTTATCACCATGAAACCCATCTTCTGCTCTCTCTGTGTCCTCTGTGGTTCCATTCTGGCCGCCGACAGGATCGAAACCAAGACCACTTACGCGAAAGTCTACGGCGAATCCAAGGTCAAACCAACCGTCGATCCCGCGAAGGATCTGCCGCGCTACCCCTCCGTGGAACCGAAGGACGCCCCAGCGACTTGGAACATCAAGAAAGGCTTCAAGCTCGAGTTCGCCGCGCATGAACCGCAGGTGCGCAGCCCCATCGCGGTCTCCTTTGACGAGCGTGGCCGGATGTTCGTGTGCGAAATGATCGACTACTCCGAGATGCGCGACGTGACCCCGCACCTCGGTCGCGTCTCAATGCTCGAAGACAAGGACGGCGACGGCTATTACGAAACGAGCACCGTGTTCGCCGACGACCTCGCGTGGCCCACGGGGCTGATCTGCGCGAACGGCGGCGTCTACGTCATCGCCACGCCGGACGTCTGGTTTTTCAAAAACACCAAGGGCACCGGGAAGGCCGACGTCCGCGAGAAGGTCTTCACAGGCTTTGGCACCGGTTTGAAAATCCTCAACGTCCAAGGCCTGGCCAACTGCCCGCAATGGGGCCAGGACAACCGCATCCACATCCAGGCCGGAGGCGGCAACCGTGGCGTGGTCACTTGCCTGAATCGCCCCGATCTCAAGGGTGTCGAACTCGACGGGCGCGATTTCTGGTTCGATCCGCGCACTCATGAATTCGGCCTCGAAGCCGGCGGCGCGCAGTATGGCATGAGCTTCGACAACTACGGCCGCAAGTTCGCCTGCAGCAACGCCGACCACCTCCAGTTTTTCGTTTACGACGACCGTTACGCAGGGCGCAATCCGTATTTTACCATGCCGCCCGCGCGCCAGAGTATCGCCGTGGACGGCGGCGCGGCGGAGGTCTTCCGCATCAGCCCCGACGAACCCTGGCGCATCGTGCGCACGCGCTGGCGCATCGCCAACGTGGTCAAGGGTCCGGTCGAGGGCGATGGCCGGGTCAGTGGCTACTTCACCGGCGCGACCGGCACCACCGTCTTCCGCGGTGATGTGTATGGCGAAGATTTCGTGAACAACACCTTTACCGGCGACGCGGGCGGCCAGCTGGTACACCGGAAGAAGATTTATCCCAACGGTGTCAGCCTCACCGGAAAGCGTCCCGACGACGAGCAGAACGTCGAGTTCGCTGCGAGCAGGGACACCTGGGTGCGCGTCGTGAACTTCGCCAACGCGCCGGACGGCTGTCTGTATGTCATCGACATGTATCGCGAGGTCATCGAGCACCCTTTCAGCATCCCCGACGAGATCAAAAAACACATCGACCTCAACAACGGGAATGATCGCGGAAGGATTTACCGCATCGTGCCCGAGTCATGGCAAGGAGCAGGGACGCCATCGTCTCCCGGAAGACGCGCCAAGGTTAATCTCAGCAACGCAACCACCGCTGAGCTTGTCAACACCCTCGGCCATCCCAACGGCTGGCATCGTGACACCGCGCAGCGTTTGTTGTATGAACGGCAGGACAAGTCCGCGGTGCCTGCGTTGGAGAAGCTCGTAAGTAGTCCGCCTGTCCTCAGGCGGGGAGAGCACAATAAAACCGCCTCGGGACAGGCGGACTACTCCGCTCTCGCGAAGCTTCATGCGCTGGGAGCGCTGGACGGATTGACCGCGCTCAACGAACGCGATGTGATCAACGCACTCGCGGACAAGGATGAGCATGTGAGGGAACGCGGGGTGCTGCTGGCGCAGAAATTCGTTCGCGACGGCCGCCTGCCCGAATCATTGCTCACAAAGATCGCGGGCATGGCTACGGACGAATCTCCACGCGTCCGGTTCCAAATCGCACTCACGCTCGGCGGCGACGCCAGTGCGGATGCGCTCGGGATTCTCAATCGACTGGGGCAGGGGAGCGCTGCAGACACATGGGTCGTGGATGCCGTCGTGGCGGGAATTCCGCAACACGCGGAAGCCTTATACAAGGTCTGGGGGAAAAACGCGGGATCCGGCAACAGGAATGAAATCGACACCCTTGCCAAGCTGGCGCGAATCATTGCTTCATCATCAAGCCCGGGCGGAATCGAAATAGTGCTCGGGAGCCTGGCGCGCGACCCTGCGCCGGCCATCGTCCGGGCCTTTGCCGAGGGCCTCAAACGTGCCGGGACCACCATCGCGAAGGTGGACACCGGGAAGCAGCTTGCCTCCGTCTTCGCAAAAGCCGCCGACACCGCGCGCGATCCGACGGCGTCCGAATCCGCACGCCTCGGGGCCATCAACCTCGTGACCCTCGACACGGCGCTGCAGGCATTTCCCGCATTGCTGGCTTGCCTCGACAAGGCACAGCCGGATGCGGTGCAGTCTGCGGCAATATCGGCACTTGGACAATTCTCCGGCAAAGAAGTCACCGATGCACTCATCGCCCAGTGGCCCGGCCTGCAAAAGAAAGCCCGCACCGCGGCCTTCGCCGTCATGCTCGCGCGACCGGAACGGGCCACGGTCATGCTCCAAGCCATCCAGGCGAAGAAGATCGCCACCGCCGACCTCACCGCATCCGATGTGCAGTCGCTCTTCAAGCACAAGGATACCGCTGTCGCCGCTCTGGCGGACAAGGTGCTTGCGGAACTCAAGCCGCCGTCGCGCAAATCCGTCATCGCAAAGTTCCAGCCCGCGCTGACCACGAAGGGTGATGCCGCGCGTGGCCAGATTATCTTCAGCCAGCGCTGCATGGCCTGCCACAAGGCGAACAACCTGGGCGTGGACGTCGCGCCCCCGCTCCTGACCGTGAAGGCCAAGGGCCGCGAAGGCATTTTCACGGCAATCCTTGATCCCAACAAGGAGGTCGCCCCGCAATTTATCGCCTACACCGTGAACACCAAGGACGGCCAGACGCTGGCGGGCATCATCACCAACGACAACGCGAACAGCATGACCCTGAAGATGATGGGCGGCGTGGAGATAAACATCCCGCGAAGCAACATCAAGGGCTCCAGCGCCGCCAGTCTGAGCCTCATGCCCGAAGGCATCGAAGCCGGCATAAGCGTCCAGGACATGGCAGACCTGCTCGACTTCATTGAATCACTTAAGTGAAGCGGTGGCGCATTGGCGCTGGTCAGTGATTGCCAAACGGCTGCTTGTGAAATATTTCACAAATTCGTCTTGCCGCCCGCGACACTGCGCGCACTGTCATTTCCGCCCTCTTTTATATGGCTACGATCGTCCGCGAGCTTGAAGTTCCTGATGCTGCCGCGAAAGCGATGCAGCACGAGGATTCCGTGCAGGACATGATCGGCGAGAAGCTGGTCATCAACATGGGCCCATCGCATCCGGCCACACATGGCGTGCTGCGCCTGGTGCTGGAGCTGGATGGTGAGATCGTCACCAAGGCCGATCCCGATGTGGGGTTCCTTCATCGCGGCGATGAAAAGATCGCCGAGAACATGCACTACAACCAGTTCGTGCCCTACACGGACCGGCTCGACTATCTGGCACCTCTGGCCAACAACGTCGCTTACGCAATGGCGGTTGAAAAACTCATGGGCTGGACGCTGCCCGCGCGCGGTCAGGCCATCCGGGTGATCTGCTGCGAGATGGCCCGCATCTCATCACATTTGCTGGGAGTTGGCGTGTTCGCCATGGACGTGGGCGCGATGTCCGCGTTCCTCTATACATTCACCGAGCGCGAAAAAATTTATGATCTGAGCGAGCAGCTCACCGGCGCGCGTTTCACTACCAGTTTCACCCGCATCGGTGGTCAGACGCGCGATTTGAACGAGGCCTTTGTCAGCGGGCTGAAAAAATTCCTTGGAGAAGTCGTGCCGGTCATTGATGAACTGGAAGCGTTGCTCTCGAAGAACCGCATCTTCATCGACCGCACCCAGGGCCTTGGCGTGATTTCCAAGGAGGATGCCATTTCTTATGGATTGAGCGGTCCGAATTTGCGCGGCTCCGGTGTGGATCACGACTTGCGCAAGGTGCATCCTTATCTTGGTTACGAGCAATACGAGTTCGACATTCCCATCGGCACCAAAGGAGATTGTTACGACCGTTATCTCGTCCGCATGGAGGAGATGCGCCAGAGCGTGCGCATTTTGCAGCAGGTGCTGGCCACGCTTCCCGAAGGGCCGATCAATGTGGGCGATCCGAAGAACGTGCTGCCGAAAAAAGAAGGCGTGCTCATGAAGATGGAGGAGCTGATCCATCATTTCATCGTCGCCACCCAGGGCGTCGATGCACCCGCTGGCGAAGTTTATTTCGGTGCGGAAAACCCCAAGGGTGAACTTGGATTCTATATTTGCAGCAAGGGCGGCGGTGTTCCTTATCGCCTCAAAATTCGCGCTCCATCCTTCGTCAATCTCAGCATTCTGTCGAAGCTCCTGCCGGGTCACATGGTGAGCGACGTGCCGGCCATCCTCGGCAGTTTCGATTTCGTCATGGGCGAGTGCGATCGGTGATTGATCGACCCGCCCATTTGTTTTACCACGCCCACTCGGGATTCAAGTCCCATTGTCTTTAGAGACTTCGGGCAGAAGGGATTTAGAAGGTAAAAAGGCAAGATGATTCGGACCGGGGACATGGGTTACAGTTGATGAGGCGATCTTTGGACCAAGATCCCTTCGACGAACCGCCAAACTACCACATTCTGGCAACTCGTGCAGGCACCTTTCACCGGGCGCACTTCCAGGCCTTCGGCTCTCGCATGCTCGCCATGCCCTTCTTCAAACTCGACATTGGAAAACGTCCGGGAGTTGCTCGCCTTGTGTCTGGGGTCGACCCTCGCCTTGACACACTTGTCGCTTTTAATTCCCTTCCTGAGAGGCCTGAAAAGCTAGTGTGCTGTAACAGCCGCAGCTTTACAACGGTGGACTTTTTCTAAGATCTGGTCGACGCGTTTGGTCCAGACGAACGGCTTGGGATTTTCGTTGTTGTGCCGGATGTATTGATTGATGGCTTCGATGAGTTCTTTGACGCTCTTGAAGCTGCCAC
>VFKE01000180.1 GCA_009885695.1 Verrucomicrobiota bacterium
GGCGACGACAACGGCGCGCAACGGGTCGCCTTCACCCCGATGTGGACGAAGACACGCGCGTGGCTGCAAAATAAACTCGATGCCCTTCCAGTGGAAACTCACCGCGACGCCGCCGGGAATCTGTGGAGCACGCTGCGCGGCGACTCTGACAAGGCGCTGCTCATCGGCGGTCACATGGATTCCGTGCCCAGCGGTGGCTGGCTCGACGGCTGCCTCAACGTCCTCGCGGGACTCGAAATTCTCCGGCGCATCAACGCGCAATATCACGGCAAACCGCCCGTGACCGTTCGCCTGGTGGACTGGGCTGACGAAGAAGGTGCACGGTTCGGTAAAAGTTTGTTCGGTTCGTCTGCCTGCTCCGGCAATCTGGACATAAACGAGGCGCGCAACCTCAAGGACAAGGATGGCATCCATCTGCCCGACGCGCTCAAGGAGGTCGGCGTAGATTTCGAACGCGTACTGGAAAGCGGCAAGGAACTTCAGAATGCCGCCGCGTATCTGGAGCTGCACATCGAGCAGGGACCGGTGCTGCTCGACCTTGATCTGCCGCTGGGCGCGGTGCTCGGCACCTTCGGCGTCGAGCGACACGCCATCACGTTTCACGGTCAGGCGGCGCACTCCGGCAGCACACCCATGAACCGCCGGAAAGACGCCTTCCTCGCCGCCGCGAAGATGAGTCCTGAAATTTATCGGATCGCTGAACGCAGTCACGGCGGCGTCTGCACGATTGGCTCCTGCACCACCAAGCCCGGCATCGTGACCAGCGTCGTCGAGGAATGCCGCATCACACTCGACCAGCGGCATCTGGATGCTGCCGCGCTCGCGCAAATGCTGCGGGAAGCCAAGGACGCCAGCGAGCAATTCGCGAAAGAAGGCAACGTGCGAGTTTCATGGGATCGCCTCTGGCAGATCGCACCGCGTCCGTTTGATGACGAACTGATTTCACTGTGCGACGCGGCCATTCACGAAACATGCGGCAAGAGTCATCGCCTGCCTTCGGGTCCGCTGCATGACGCCGCCGAGGTCGCACACGCCGGCGTGCCCACGGTGATGATGTTCGTCCAGAGTCTGCGCGGCATCAGCCACAACAAAATTGAAGACACCAAGGAAGAACACCTCGAACTTTGTGTCACCGCTTTTGACCGGCTGGCGGAGAGGACGATGGCGTGGATGAAATCCACCCTGTAAGCACAGCGCCCATCCACTTGGCGTTTAGTCGTCATCGACCAGCTCCCCTGGCCGGCCGGATTTCTGGACGGGTGAGAGATCACGATGGATCCAGATGCTCTGGATCATGCCCATGACGAAGTAGCAGACGACGAGAAATGTTCCACCGTAACTGATAAACGGGAGCGGGATACCGGTGATGGGCATGACGCCGAGGATCATCCCCATATTTTGCAACGAGTGGGCGGCGAGCATGCCGACCACGCCAATAGCGATGAGTCGGCCGACATGATCGCGCGCATGGAACGCGACGAAAATGCATTGCAGCAGCAGCAGCGCAGTGGCGGCGATTTGCAGCACCGCACCCTGGAAGCCGAACTCCTCGATGATCACGGCAAAGATGAAGTCATTGATGGATTCAGTCTTGGAGAACAACGAGCGGTGAATCGAGCGCCGCTCGGGAACCTTCTCGGACATCGGCCCCTTGCCGTTCAAACCCGCTGAACCGACTGCGAGCTGAATGTTATTAGCCATGTAGGCATCGCCGCGCGTGTCCACCTTCTGGTTGGTGAGAATCTTGTAGAAAACCTGGACGCGGGCTTTCTGATAGGACTTGAGTCCGAAGAAGTAAGCCAGCG
Source organism: Verrucomicrobiota bacterium (assembly GCA_009885695.1). Classification (GTDB taxonomy): domain Bacteria; phylum Verrucomicrobiota; class Verrucomicrobiia; order Verrucomicrobiales; family Verrucomicrobiaceae; genus VFKE01. The sequence continues at coordinate 1,806 of VFKE01000180.1, forward strand.
GAACAATGGTGAGCACGATCAGCGTCAGAGCAATGAGATAACGGTAAGGGATGCTGGCCACCAGCAACATGCAGAGCACGACTGGACCGTAAACGGCGGCGGAGCCCAAATCGGGCTGCTTGAGCACCATGGCCATCGGCACCACCGCCAGGAGGCCGGACACCAGCAATCGCAGCCAGTGATGCCGGAAGGCGGGGATGATGCGATGCAAATCACCGAGCACCACCGCCAGCACCAGAATGGTGCCCACGATGGCAATCTGCGACGGCTGCACCTGAATGGGACCAAAATCGAGTCGGCTCTTCGCACCCATCAAATCATGCCCAAAAATTTTCACGGCGATGAGGCCGAGAATGCCGATGAAGTAAATTCCCCACGCTCCCCATCGCACCCATTTGTAATCAACGATGGCCGCGATGATAAACACGACAATGCCGATCCCGGACCACTCCGCCTGCGCACGCCAGCGTCCTGCCAGAAACGGCTCATCCACCCGGAAGGCGGAAGCGTTGTAGATCGCATAGATGCCCCAGATGGCGAGGCCAAGCATGTTGACCGCCATCAGCCAGTTCATGCCGAGAAATTTTCTGAATAGCGGGGTCATAAACTAACAGATACAAGACGCGGAGATACAAGATGCAAGACTAGGAGATAAAAATCGATCCGCTCCAAGTGAGCCTTGCTAAGTCTTGTATCTTGCATCTTCAAGTCCTGCATCTGATCAAAGACTCGGCACTGCCGCCAGCAGTTTTCGCGTGTATTCATGCTGCGGGCTGTCGCAAATCTGCTCCGCCGATCCCTGCTCGACAACGCGCCCCCGGTTCATGACGATGATCTCGTCGCTCATGTGCTCCACCACCGCGAGATCGTGCGCGATAAACAGATAGGTCAGGCCAAACTCGTCCTGGAGATCACGCAGCAGGTTGATGATCTGCGCCTGCACGCTCACGTCGAGCGCACTGACCGGCTCGTCGCAGATGAGAAACTTGGGTTGCACCGCGAGCGCGCGGGCGATGCCGATACGCTGGCGCTGACCGCCGCTGAACTCGTGCGGATAGCGCCACAGGCTTTCCTTGGGCAGGCCGACACGCTGGAGAAGCGAGGCCACGTTGTCACGCCTTTCGGATTTGTTTTGCTGGCGGAAGTGAATGCGAAGCGGCTCCGCGATGATCTCTTCAACGATCATACGCGGGTTGAGTGAGCCGTAGGGATCCTGAAAGACCATCTGCATATCCTTGCGCAGCGGTCGAAACTGCGACTCGCTCAATGAAAGGATTTCCGTATCCCGCCACCAGACCTCGCCGCTGGTGGCCTTGATGAGCTTCAACAGCGCGCGGGCGACGGTGGACTTGCCGCTGCCGCTCTCACCGACCAGACCGAGGGTCTTGCCTTCCTCTATCTCAAAGCTCACATCGTGCACCGCCTTGATTTCATCGACCTTTCTGCGGAGCAAGCCTGCGCGCACTGGAAAAAACACCTGGAGCTGGTCTGCGCGGAGGAGTGTGGCCATGGTGCGCGGAGACTAGCACGAATCATCCGCAGGGCAAATTCAGTGAGCCAGTATGTCAGTGAATCAGTGAATCAGTAATCCAGTAATCCAGTGCGTCTGTAATTAGCATCTGACTTCCGACTTCTGACTTCCGTCTACTGCCCCCTCGGCCTCGTCACCCGCTTCCAGAAGAAATCCAACTCGTTCGCCAATGTCGCCAGCACGCTCGCAGCACTGGACAGGAGCGCACCAGAATCAGATTCACGAATAACCTGACGCATGGCATGCAACTGGCAGAGGCTCCGGGGATCGAGGTGCATCACGTCAAGATTCGGCCGGATGACTCCGGGGATGGTCTCGTCGGCGAGCATTAAGTTAAGCGCCGGTGTCTCCAAATCGCCCTTGAAAATCACGAGCTTTAACTGCGGTGCGGTATCGCCCGTCTGTGCCGCCAACTCCCCCAGCTCCGCCACACGTCCGGCCACAAAGGACGAGATCGTCTTCCAAAAACGCAGATCGGTGAAATCCTCGATGCCAAAGACAATCTCCATGCCCTGCAGGCACCAGCGCGGCAGCGAGCGTCCAGAAAGCCCTGGCAGTTCCACTTCGTCATAACGCACGACCGGGAAACGTCGGCCCGCCATGCGCACCAGAGTTCCCAACGCCTCGCAATCCATCTTTGGCGGCGGCAACTGCGCCATCCCACCTCGCAGTTCTTCAAGACGCAGACGCAGATCCTGAAGCGGCGCTTGTGATTCCACCGCCGCGACCGCCGGAGGATCCTCCAACCTCGGCGCGGCAGATCCGGCGCTCGGCGGCGGCAGGGATCCCGTCGCCACACGGAGCTTGGCCAGCATTTGGCGCAGTTTTTGAAAGTTGGCGCGCTGATCTTCGTTCTCACGCGAGCGAGCAACCACAGGTGCCAACGGCGACGGCGTAGATGCAGACATGGCGGTGGGTGCGTCCGACAGGAAGGACTCAGACGAGATTTCAGAAACTGGCGGGGGTCCAGCCGGATGCGCTTGCGCCGCCGGAGAATTCGCGATGTCGATACACTGTCCCGGCGGCTCCTGGGCCAGTGATTGGGCGAGTTGACGCAACTCCTCCTCCGCACCGAGATCGAAAATAGTCGCACCTGGCTGGGTGGCGACAGGCGCGGGGGCACTGGTCACGGCACCGGACTGCACAAACAAACGCCACTGGGCCGCAGCATGTCTGAGCAATGCTCGTGGCGAGACGCTGCCAACCGGTCTGCCGAGAAAGTAGCGCTCCAGATCAACAAATTGCGCGAACGCCGCGCGTTCATCATCGCGCAGCCCCGCTTCGCGCAAGCGCAAATCAATGATGGCTTGCGCGTCTTTATCCGTCAGTCCCCGCAGTGAAACACCACGCGCATTCAGTCGATCCTCCAGCGCGCTCGGAAGCTGAGGGCCGAATGAAGTGTCCCACAAATCCTGGTTCATGCTCAGCACCACATGCACGGCGGGGATCGCAGCCAGCTCCAGCGCAAATCGCGCCAGCGTCACGCCAGCCGCAGGATCGCGATAGAAGGCATCCATGTGATCGGCGATCAACACCACCGGCTTCCACGCCGCAGCCAGCCGGAGAAAGCGCGGAACTTGCAGCGCTGCATCCTGCGCCGCGAGATTTTGCAAAACAGCGAGCGATGTGGCATCGGGCTTTTCCAGATATTCAAACATGGCGCGCAGCCACGCTTCTGCGGCGACGGCATTGTCGAGGCAGGCGATCTCTGCCAGCGTCCTGCTCAATTGCGCGTAGTGTTTGCGAAACCAGTCGCCGATGACGCGAGCGGAACCTGTCGGAGAAAAAAGTTCCATCGGGTTCTGACCGAGCACATGCAGCGCCTGCGCCGGATCCGTGCTCGGGATGCGACCGGTCTGAATGAGGCGACGCAACAACGTGGCATTCACCCCGCCACACACCGACTGAAGCAGATTCCCGCGTGCGAGATCGTCTATGATGCCGCGCCCCATGGCCTCCCAGGTCGCACCTTCTGGCGTCTGCCAGGGAAGCGTTGCCGGCACCACATCCTTCTGCAACATGGCCGCCACCCGCCCCAGCAAATGCGTCTTGCCGTGACCAGCGCGCGGCGCGCTCAGGAGCATGATGCGCTCAGTGCCACGCAAGGCGGTGAGCTGCTCCATCACCCGCTCATGCAACGGCACATGCCCTTCGCGATCCACCTCGTGCCACGATTCGCAGATGTCTCGACCGAAGGGCTGCAACATTGCCAGCACCGCCAGCCTAGCGGCGGTGTTCTCTGAACCTTGGGGCGCGGGAGTCGAGGTTAAATCCATCAGCAAGCTCAAATGTGATTGTGTCGTCGTTTTGAGGACGCCGAACCGGTTTCGTTCATATAAGGCAAGGCTCTCTTTCCAGACAAGTTGTAACTCACCAGAAATGTTAGAATTAACTTTATGGAAGTTAACAAATCAAGCAGGTCATGGTAGGAGCAAAAAAGCCGCCTGTGTGAACGGCATGACAAACTATTTTCCACAAGCGCCTCTCTCGGCTAGACTCACGTTCCATGAATCTGAACCTTGATTCCACCCACCTCTGGGCCTTGGCGCTCGGCTTTACGCTTGGCGCCCTGCTGCTTTTCTTTTCCTTGCGCGGCCACTGGCGCACCAGTCGAGAATTCAAACGCTACAAAAACATGCTCAGCGACAAGCTGGAGCTCGAACAAAAACAGATGGGCGAACTTAGCAAGGAGCGCGAGCGCCTGCTCAAAGACAACGAAAACCTGCGCGTCAAAGTCGTCCAGCTTAACGAACGCTCCGACAACAAGCTCACTCGTGACCTTGAAGTGTACGCCCGCGCCGAGAAACAGATGAAGATCAACGCCCCCGGATTTGCTGGCGCCTGGGAGCTGGCCAAGGAATCCGCTCAGAGCCAGATCACCGAGGAAGAACGGGGCAACAGCCTGCCCCAGCGCATCTTTCGCAAGCTGATCGGTGGCGCTACGCCATCGCCTCAAACTTTGCCTGTGGAGAGCTCCGCAAAGAACGGCACCACAGTGGAAAGTTCGGCATCATGAGCATGATCGAACTCCCCTCCCGCGATTACAAAGCCTACATCTTCGACTGCGACGGCACACTCGTTGATTCCATGCCGATTCATTATGTGTGCTGGGTTGAAGCCCTGCGGCTGAATGGCGCGACGTTCCCCTTCACCGAGGACGAGTTTTATCATTACGCAGGTGTGCGCGAGCAGGACACGGTCATCATCTTGAACGAACAGCACGGCACCAACGTCGATCCTGACGCCGTCGCGGAAACGAAGGCGGAGATGTTCCAGAAACGCATTCATGAAGTGCCGCGCGTGCATCCTGTGGCCAGCTATGCCGAATCGCTTCACGGTCGCGCCCCCATGTCGGTCGCCTCCGGCAGCGAGGCACCGATCGTCCATGCCTGTCTCAAAAACACGGCGTTGCTCCACTTGTTTGAAATCATCATCACGCCCGCCGACGTGCAACGCGGCAAGCCCGCGCCCGACATGTTCCTGCTGGCCGCCGAGCGCATGGGCGTGAAACCGCAAGACTGCCTGGTCTTCGAAGACGGCCGGAGTGGATTGGAAGCCGCGAAGGCGGCTGGAATGGAGGCAGTTTTTATTCCGAGGACGCTGCGGTGAAACAGTAATCCAGTAATCCAGTGAGCCAGTGAGCCAGTGAAAATAATGCCGACCTCTGGCTTCTAACTTCTGCCCACTGACTCACTGCCCCACTGCCCCACTGCCCCACTGCCCCACTGACTCACTGCCCCACTGACTCACTGACTCACTTGCACCTCCCCGCCCCTGACGTTCGTTAAATAGAACATGCCCTTTCCTCCTAAAAACGCCGCCCTGCTCATCGTTGGTCACGGCTCCACGCTCAACCCGGACTCGAGTGCCCCAACCCATCGCTGCGCGGATGAAATCCGAAAGCGCGGCATCTTCTCGGAGGTGGTCTGCGCTTTCTGGAAGGAGGAGCCTTCGATGCGCGAGGTGCTATACGCCATCCAGAGCGATATCATCTACGTGGTGCCGAATTTCATCAGCGAAGGCTACTTCACACGCGAAGTGCTGCCGCGCGAACTGCGGCTCGACGGGCCAGTGACCAAGATCGACGGACGAACGATCTATTACTGCGATCCCGTTGGCATTCATCCGACGATGACGAAACTGCTGCTGCACCGGGCCGGTGAAGTTGCCCCCGGCGTGCCGCGAAATGAAACGAGCCTCGTGATCGTTGGCCACGGCACCAGCTTGAATGAACAATCGCGCAAGGCCATCGAGTCCCAAGTCGCGCTCATTCGCGAGGGCGGGCACGGATTTGCTGAAGTGCTCGATGCTTACATGGAAGAAGCACCGCTAGTGAATGACTGGGATAAGCTTTCTGCGGCAGCGAATGTCGTGGTGGTTCCATTTTTCATCGCCGACGGATTGCACAGCTATCAGGATATACCCGTGTTGCTCGGCATAGAATCAGAACTGTCCGCAGCGGCTAGTCAGAGTGATGTCTTTCGGCAGAATCCGCATCACTTGCGCGGAAGGAATCTATATTATAGCAGCGCCATCGGCACTGATCCGCTGATGGTGGATGTCATTCTCGATCAAGTGCGGGACATGACAGCGAAGCACGGAACGTTGAACATCGAACATCCAACATCGAACATCGAAGTTGAAGTTGAAGTTGAAGTTGAAGTGCCTGAGCAGGATTTCGTCATCGGACAGGTTTCTTGTCACCATGGGCCAGAGCACGGATGGATGCTGCATCACCGTGCCGACCTCGCGAATGATCCAGCATTGAAAAAATATGCTTCCGCCACCGATGCGCGCGAGATAGCGCTCTATGATGACGCGGGGAATTTCCGCGCGCTCAAGACCGCCCCCACCCTGAAACGCGGATGGATTTTGCAACTCGCGAACGACGATGAAGTCCGGCTGGCGCTGGATTTTATTTATCCCGGTGCGCTCGGTCTGCTGCGGCATTTTCAAAACGGCACCCTGCATCCGGTGCACCTGCGCGAAACCCTTGGTCGCCAGACCGGCATGTATCGCTTCGCCAACACCATCAGCGACGACGACGCCCAGCGTCTCGTAGCCTGCGAATGCGATGCGAAAACAAAATGCCTCCGCCGAATTACTTGGCACTTGAATGAAACCCAGCCGCTGCACTTGCTTGGTCCAGATAAATTGCCACCAGATTCCCCTGCTACAAATGACCTGCCGCTGATTTGCGTTGAGGCCTGCACCCACCTTGTCTCCGCTGCGCGAGAGATCGCGCGAGCCAATCACGCCGCCAAGCAACAGAACAAATCGTGAGTCGAAAGCCTAGAGCATTTTAATTAAAGACGTAGCCGCGCTTCGTGAGAATGCGGGAAGACAGGAAGTTCTGTAGCCAGGAGACTTTGTCCCGCACTCTCACGAGATGCGGCTACGAA
>VFKE01000109.1 GCA_009885695.1 Verrucomicrobiota bacterium
GTGCGGCTACAAAGAGATGCGGCTGCGTAGCCGCGTTCGTAAGAACGCGGGAAGTATCCTTCTTCGCCCAGCCCGGGGAAGTCCCGCACTTTCGCTTCGCGGCTGCGCAACACGAGATGCGGCTACGAAGACGGCGGCTACGAAGAGCTCCCGCGTTCGTAGCCGCGAAGCGAACCCCGTGTTACCTCGTTTTTCAACAGGCTGCTAGGGGGCAACGTCCGCACCATCAGTCGATTTGTCTTTGCCACCGCTCTTTTTCAACCAGGGAACATCCTTCATTCGTTCGACTGTCTGCTTCTCAGTGTCGATCCGGTAGCGGCCGCTGATGGAATGCACCTGCCTGCGGCGGTAATCGAAGGTCCATGCGGTGACTTCGGTTATGCCCTTTGGGAGCAGGGCGAGGGGGAACTGTCCATGAAACTCGCTGATGGACTCCCGCTTTCTTATGGAATCGTCATCCACAGCTCTGCCGAGGTGAGTGAACTGAATGTCACGTGAGAGCATGTCCAACAGGAACATCGGCATTGCGGCAACCTGTTCCACGTGAAAAATCTCCCAGTGTCCATCAGTCTGGTCTTTGTAGGTGAAGAAAACGCCGTCAGCCACGCGGATGCGGCCCGGGAGTGCGGCATGACCACGCACGATGCCGAGCAGCGCGCCATCATTTGGCTCCTTCTCGATGGTGAGATTGCTCCACTGCGCAGTGAGGACGCTGCTGGAGTCGGTGCTGGTCTTGAAATTGTCGAGACGGGTATTCTTGAGCAGCGGCGGATCCAGCAGTCCGAGGTTGTCTGATCTCCGGGCATGTTTGCGATTGCAGGGGACATGTTCGATCAGTTTCAATCTGGTTTTAAAGAACATGGTGGTGGTCGCGCCGCGAAGTCTGGCGGATTCCCACATTTCCATCAGGCGACAGCCATAAGGCCAGGGCAGCAGCAGGACGCACAAGAGAGCCACGCCGGTACAGGGAAGGATGGTCGCTAGGCGCGGGGCTGCATTACGCTGCAGCAGATCTCGCGCGATGAGCCAGCCGAGCGCGATGAGCGAGATCGTCAGCGGCACGGCATGAATGATGTAGCGAGGTGCCAGGACATTGTCGCCCGTGGCTGAGGCATGGAGCCGGCCGAGGCATACGAGAAAACCGCAGGCGATTGAGTAGGAACCGAAGAGCAGCCAAGGCAGCAGGCGGTGTCGCAAGTCCTCACGCCGGAAGTGCGCCAGAAAATAACCGAAGGAGGCGATGAAGAAGGCGAATGAAATCGCTCCCGTCCAAAGGGCCGCATCCATTAGTGCGAGGCCGTTGCCGCGGCCGAGATGATTGCCGAGAAAGCGCATGACATAGGGAATGGAGCGGATCGGCTCCCGGAAGAATGCGCTGGTGTCATGCCCCAGCGCCTTGGTGCCGACGGGGGTGCCGTAGGTGAAGGATTCATCTTCTTCGCTGATGAGGTTCGTAAAATAAAGCGCTACCGTCACCGCAAACACCAGCGTCCAGGCAGCAGTAAAAATCCAGCGCGCCCGGCGTTCCATGATCGCTCCGCCCCAAAAAATAAGCGGCAGCGGCAGCACCCAGATGAGCAGGCCCGAGGCCATGGTCTGGGTGCCCAGGCTGGCGCAGATGATTCCGACGATCCATTTGATCCATATGGGCCAGCGGCTGGTGAAAGCCACCAGCGCAGTACTTAGAAAAAATGCGGGACAGGTTGCTTGAAACATCATGGCCCAGAGGACGATCTGATATTGCACAGGTGAGAACAGTGCGAGGCTCGCCAGCGCCAGGAGCGGCCACCAGCTGCGGAAGGTCAGGCCCGTGGTGCGGCGGAGCAGGATGGCGATGTTGTTGTAGGTTAGCACCATGATCCCCCAACTGACCCACATCCAAATGGTGTAGTCCGTGGGCCAGAGTTTGTGCAGTGCGAGGATGATCACGCGCACGAAGGCCAGCCGGTGCTGCATTTGCACCCGGAAAAAATCCTGGATCGTGAGATGCACATCGTCCTTGGCCAGGGTCCAGATGAATCCGTTCTTCAGATCCTCGAACTGCTCGATGAACATCCAGTCGTCCATAAACGGGATGTTCACTTGGTGGATGGCGATCAGCCGGAACAAAAGGGCGGGTGCGGCCAGAACGAGAACCCAGGGAAACACCGGGCGCAGCAGGTTCCAAAATTTCTGGAGGGATTCCGTGAAGTTTTTCATGTCCATCGTGTGTGACTTCCGTCATGCGACCTGAGCATGCGGAGACGGATTAAGCCATCACTGGCCGGACACGGCAAGATATTGTTCTGGAGTCTGGAGAAGTCGAGGCGCGGTCACTTCTCGCGATCCGTTCTCGCCGCAGGCGGTGGAGTGCGTCGCATGTAGGGACGGATTTTTTCTCCCAACTGTGCGGAGTAAAGCAGGGCGCCGGCTTCGTTCAGATGGGTGCGGTCAGCCATGCTGGTGGAGTCACCACCGAACTCCTCGGGACTCAAGGATCGAAAGATGGCTTTGGGTGCCGGTTGGAGGGAGTCCATGTAGTCGCAGTAGTTCTGGTAGCTTTGGGCGAAGCGGGGGTCATCAAGCAGGAGCTGCGCCACCTCCGGATCAACCGGGAGCTGATGCAACACCACGGGCACGTGACGATCTTCCATCCATTGCAGCAACGAGCGCAGTGCGTAATCCTGAAAGCTCGATATCTGCCAGCTTCCCACCATTCGTTTCGCGGCAGCTAATGGAGAAATGGTCTGCCGATCTTTCCTCATCACTGTCATATTCTTTCTCACTTTCCATTTTTTTCCTGGATTGATGCGTTGAGCCAGATTGGGGTCAAGCTTTCTCCACTTGCGGTTGCCCATGATATTGTGCAAGGCGCTCTCCAGGGAACGTCTGACGGAGTTGAGCGGCAGCACCCACTCGGCGGTCTGCCAGAAACGATCGGAAGGTTCACGGAGCATGAGCCGCTCCATGAATGAGGCGCGGCTGCTGATGGCAGCGAACACGCGGGGATCACCTTCCAGGCCAGGGCGGAGGATGAAGGGATTGACCTCAATAACCGCAAGCCGCAATTGGCTGAACTCCCTGGGATTGCGCCGCACGAGGTTCCACATCTCGAACGGTGTTCCGCCCGCGGTTCCCAGATTGACCACTCGCTTGGGCTTGCGTCCCAGTTTCTTGGCGACTGGCTCTGTGACGATGCCCCAGATCGTCTGGCTGCTGCCGAGGAATGCCACTTCAGCTGGTTCAGGGTTTTCTCTAAGCCGGAAGGCCTCCACTGCGGTGTAGGGGTCCAGTCCTGCATCATCCAACTGGGAAATGGAGCGCAAGGGCTCCAGCGCCAGCCGCCCCATTACGAAGATAGCGAGGGCGAAAAAGGCTCCGGGACCAAACCAACGCCTCCAACCTGACACGGGAATTCCAATAGGGGATTTTTCCTTTGAGGACATGGTTAATGAATTTTCAGGCTGCATGTTTAGAATTGAAAATAGACAAAGGAGCGGCCTTCCATTTCGCCTAGGAACGCGAGGAGCAGCAGCAGGCTGCCATAAACCAGACCTCGCCTCCAGGATGGTGCGTTCTCACCGACGGGCAGATCTCGGTTGTTCCACCAGCAGGGGAAGTCGAGCAAGATCACGAGTCCGCCGTAAAAAATAACGTAAGCCAGCGGCACCATGTCTGTAGCAACTGCGCCACCACTCAGCATCCCGACAACGTAATCCCATGACGCCTCCAGCGACGTGGTCTTCACCAGGATCAGCGTGAGGCACACCGCATGAAACGTCAGCACCATGCCGGCGATCTGCACCAGCCAGGCGCGCAGCGTCGTGGGACGATGCGGATGTTTGCCCGCCTTGGGCCCGGCCCAGAGTTTGTGGATGATCAGCATCAAGCCCAGAGCCATGCCCCAGACCACGAAGTTCCAGGAGGCACCATGCCAGATGCCGGAGATCAGCAGCGTGAGAAAGAGATTGAGCGGCATCCATTTCTTCCCGCGGAAAACGCGGCACAAGGGAACGAAAATGTAATCGCGCAGCCAGCTCGAAAGCGAGATGTGCCAGCGATCCCAGAACTCGGTGATGTTCCGCGAAAAATAGGGCTGACGAAAATTCAGCATCAGCTCCACACCCAGCAGCCGGCTGGTGCCGCGTGCGATGTCGGTGTAGCCGGAGAAGTCACCATACATCTGGAGTGCGAACAAATAGATGCCAAGCAGCAGGCCGAGGCCAGTTTGTTGTCCGGCGGGATTGAAGGCCGCCTCCGTCAGCGGTGCGATGGCGTCGGCGATGGCCACCTTCTTGATGTAGCCGATGATGATAAGCTGGAGTCCGGACCACAAGCGTTCCGGAGTCAGCGTGCGCGGTGCCAGGAGTTGCGGCAGCAGATTCGGCATTCGTTCGATCGGACCCGCGACGAGCTGCGGGAAGTAGGCGTGGAACAGCGCGAAATCTCGCAGCCGTTCCGGCGGCTTGTGCGATCCACCGTGGACATCAATTAGGAACGCCAGCGCCTGAAACGTATAGAAGCTGATTCCGGCGGGCAGCAGGAAACTGCGTTGCGCCATCGTCAGTGTCCAGCCGAACTCCGCGAGCAGCGCCTCAAGATTTTCCACGAAGAAACCGCGGTATTTGAAATAGCCCAGCAGACTCACATTGATCCCGATGCCCAGCCAGAAGAAGAAGCGCCTGCGGCTCGAATTCTCCGGGGCGGCGTTTACGCCCTTCGCACAATAGTGCGTGGTCAGGGTGGAGATGAGGAGCAGCGTGAGCGGCAGCACTTTCTGCAACCCCTCCAGACCGGGAGCAAAGAAGCCCCACCAGCTGTAGAAAATGTAGCTCGCTCCCAGCAGCAGCCAGTTCTGGCCACGGAATGGCAACGCCCAATAGAGGGCGAAGACGACTAGGAAAAATATCGGGAACTCTGGGGAATTGAAAAGCATGAAACAGACTCGCTAGGGATGACACAGATCAAGTCCACCCGATATCATCAGGCGAACTAACAGAAGGGTTGGGCACCGCGGTCTTTCTGCGGCGCCGGAGTCTTCAACCTGGAGTCATCTGGCGGGTTTTCATGAGTTCATGCATCCTCAATGGGAGCGGATTTGTGTAGTCAATTCTGTGAATGAAGTCAACGGCAATATCCAGAGTTTTGAGAATTCGTCCGGCTTAAATCCAAAGTCCGGCAGCAGCGTCTGCACCGGGATGTTCTTGGGAGTGGGAAGATACTCGCCCAGCACCCGCGAGTAACCGGACTTACGCGCCAGCGCAGCGATGTGGTTCATCACGAAATGTTCCAGCGTTCGCCCCATGGCGCGGCAGCTCATCAGCCAGGTGTCGAGACGCAGCGTCGTATCATCGTGAGCCACCGCTAGTACCACGGAAACGATGCCGTAGTCGCCAAATTTGTCCGCCAGACTGACGGCGAAACACCCGTTATTTTTTGCAGCCAACATTTCTTCCACCGCAGCGCGGGAATGGCGGCGTGTGGTGAGATTGAACTGGTTGGTCTTGGTGATGAGGTCCACCACGCGGTCCATGTTGCTGTGATTGATCTCCAGCACTTCTGCCTTCATTTCCAGTGAAGCCAGATATTCTTCCGGGGAGGCAGCGGCGGACAGGGAAACCCGACGTTGCGATTCTGCAGCATACTGTGAAGCGCGCTGTGAATCAGCTTCGGTGAGACCATTGCTTTCAAAGGCCAGTGATTCCTCCAGCGCCTGGATGTAGTGCGCGGGGTCCAGCGGAACTTCCACGACCGTGACTTCTGGAAGTTCTGCGCGCACATGCGCCCGCTCGGCGGGGTTGTCATCGAAGAACACGAAACTATCCAGGCCAAGATTCAACTCGTCCGCCATCCGCCGCAGGCGGGCGGGCTTGGTGTCCCATGAAGCGTGAAACGCCGCGAAATCATCCAGCCGCAAAGCCATCCGTTCATTTTTCTCAAAAGGTTCGCGAGCATCAGCTTCATTATTTTTCGAACACACAGCCAGGAGCACGCCTGACTCCCGCAGTCGCCGAACATGTTTTTGAAAGGCGAGATAGGCTTCGCCCTCGCCTTCAGCACCCACGACGATGCCCAGCGGGCCGGTCTCGCCGACGACACCGCCCCAGAGCGTGTTATCCAGATCGAGCACCAAAACTTTTCTCCGTCCACGAGTCAGCACCCGCAATCCTGCGGCGAGGTGACGTGCCAGCACCGAGAGACCCAGCGGCGAGAACGGCTGCTTCAGCCAGTGATAATTTCGCGCGTCGTAGAATGCCAGCTTGCCCTGCATTGCGCTGATGGATTCCAGATCCACAAGAAAAGCGCTCGCGGGCAGAGCACCGCGCATCGCAGCATTCGCCTGCTGCACAATCGCGAGAGATCCATCACGCGCGGAGAGCGCATAACCGGCTGAGCCGGGGGATGTCCAGTCGTAGGACACTTGCACCAGCTTTGATTTTAATCGCACGACCTGATTCCAGACGGCATGAAGAAACTCCATTTCGTCGGCAATCCGTTGCGCCGTGCTCCGGGCATCATCGGCCAGCAGACGCTGTTGCCAGGGCAGGAGCATGATCACGTCCGGCGCTGTTTGCAGCGCCATCAACTCCTGAAGCATCTGGTCATGCGCACCATCGCGCACCGACACCCGCACTCCGTCCGCCCAGGCCCATGCAGTCACCACGGGCGGGAGATAACTCGTGGTGCATTGACCGAGTATGAAAACTTCCAGCGGCGCGGCGTCAGGTAACGATGCTGGGAGATCCTTCAGCAGCATCCGCCCAGCCTGCGCGACTTCGTTGGGATTCAGGAATGGAATTGCTTGCCGGAGCAGCGCCAGTGCTTTATCAAGCCGCCCGTCCTTCCGCAGCTGACGGCAGTGGTTCAGTGGAGTATTTTCTGGCGGGCGTTTCAGATCCATAATCCCACCTGACATCACTTTTTAATTTTCTTGTCAATCAAGACCACCCAGTCACCCACATTTTTCAAGTAGGCCATTTCCGAGGTTGTGAAGTGGATGCCGAACGCATCCTCGGACTCCAGCATCAGCGACACATGCTGCACCGAATCCCACGCTTCAATATCTTGCGCAGTGGTCGCGCGCGCGATCACGATTGAGTCGTCGTCGAAGACAGTGCGGAAGACGTTTTGAAGTTTTTCTAGAGTGTCCATGTCTGGAGTCTTGCTAACGCAAATTGAGCGGCCTGAAAAGCGGAAAGAAAATTTCAGACCCGGGACTCAGTCATTGAATTCATCCGTGCGTTCTGCCACCAGGGTGACGGGCTGTGGCGCTGTCATGGCAGAAGGCGGAGAGTCCGAGGATGGAAGCCATGAAAAGGGCTGTCAATAGAGGGATGCTGGTGCCTGCGTCATTCGGATTTAGAGCATTTTAATTAAAGACGTAGCCGCGCTTCGTGAGAATGCGGGAAGACAGGAAGTTCTGTAGCCAGGAGACTTTGTCCCGCACTCTCACGAGATGCGGCTACGAA
>VFKE01000168.1 GCA_009885695.1 Verrucomicrobiota bacterium
GCAACCATCCCATTGTGCTGCATACCCTGGCCGCCGCCTATGCCGAGTGTGGCCACTTTGCCGAAGCAGCAAAAACCGCCGGGCAAGCCTTGGCTCTGGCGATCGCCCAGGGCAACAGCGGGCTGGCCGACATCATCGGGAACGAGCGCGATCTTTATCTGACGGACAAACCATTTCGGGAGATTCAACCCGTGGTCCCATCCGCGCCATGAACGGATTGCCCCGGCACTTATTCAGCCGTGCTGAATTCCTATCGGCATGGCGCTGGGCATTTCTAATCGTCGCTCATAGTTTTTGACCGGCACAAGCTGCGGACTTAGTCTTCCCGCCCATGAGTCGGAAGAAAATCCGCCGGACAAAAATAAATTCTCCAGTCAAACAACCTGCCAGGGTCGCGTCCTTCTGGCGGCGGACACTGCCATTGTTCCTGATTGGACTGGCGGGTCTGCTGGTGTCTGCCAACAGCTTTCAGGGATCATTTATATTTGATGATAGCGCTGCCATCAGGGACAACTCGACGATCCGGCAATTGACCCCTCTGGGACGGGTTCTGTTCCCGGGGAAATATGTCCCAATGTGGGGCTCTACGGTGGAGGGGCGACCTTTGTTGAATCTGAGTTTTGCGCTCAACTATGCCGCGGGCGGATTGGAGGTATGGGGTTATCATGCAGTGAATCTTCTGGTGCATGTGCTCGCGGGCTTGACCCTTTACGGGATCGTGCGCCGGACACTGTTGCAGGTCGAGCCGTTGGGGCGCACGGGATCCGGGTCCGCGAAGTGGCTGGCGCTGGTGGTGGCGCTGCTCTGGGTGGTGCATCCGCTGCAAACGGAATCAGTGACCTACATGGTGCAGCGCGCGGAATCGCTGGTGGGCCTGCTCTATCTGCTCACGCTGTATTGTTTCATTCGTGGAGTGGACGGGGCGCGCTGGTGGCGGGTGGCGGCGGTGGCGCTCTGCGCGCTGGGGATGACGGCCAAGGAAGTCATGGTGAGCGCCCCGCTCGTGATCTTGCTATACGACTGGGTCTTCGTGGCCGGTTCCATCCGGC
>VFKE01000139.1 GCA_009885695.1 Verrucomicrobiota bacterium
GCAGCGCAGGGTGTCCATGCGCTGGCTTGTTTTGATGTTAAAGCTCACCAGCGTGCTCTGGAGCGGTTTAAATAATTTCGTAGCCGCGTTCGTAAGAACGCGGGAAATATGGAAGCTCTCCCCTCAGCCGCGAAGCGAAAACGCGGGAAATAGGCATGCTTCGTTGGCTGCCGTGGCTTCTTCACGCACTCCTGCGAGATGCGGCTACGTCTTATTTGAAAATGCTCTGGGTGCAGCGACGGCTGTTGCTGCCGCAACAGCGGTCTAATCCTTTGCAAGTTGTCTCACGGGGGATACGGTCAGGTGTGTGGTGAGTCATCCCGGACCGACCTGTCCTTTCCAGTCATCGGCACGAAGGCGACGCGCATGACGCTCTTTCGTTGCAGCATGCCGCCATGTTTTTCCAGCAGGATTAATTCCTGCGCGCCTGGCTCGCCCACAGGAATGATCATGCGACCGCCTTCGCGGAGTTGCTCCACCAGTGGCGCGGGTATTTCCTGCGGCGCGCAGGTGACGATGATGGAATCAAAAGACGATTCCTCCGGCCAGCCGAGGTGGCCATCGCCAGAACGAACCCGCACATTATGATAGCCCAGGCGGCTCAAGGTCTCCGCAGCCCGTAACGCCAGCGGTTCCACGATTTCGATGGTGAAGACATTACGCACCAGCAGTGAAAGCACCGCAGCCTGGTAGCCGCTGCCGCTGCCGATCTCCAGCACCCGGTGTCCCGGCTGCGGATCGAGCGCCTCCGTCATGAATGCGACAATATAAGGCTGCGAAACGGTCTGTTCCCAGCCGATGGGCAGTGCGCGATCTTCATAAGCCTGATCGCGCAAATCATCAGGGACAAACTCATGACGCGGCACCTCGCGCATGGCCTGCAACACCCGCACGTTCGACACGCTGCGGCGTTCGATCTGCTCGCGCACCATGAGATCAGCCGGTTTCATCGCGGGCAAATGGAGTTCACATTTTCCGGCTGAAATGATAACCGAGGATCTCGTAATCCTGGCGGAAGTAGAATTTGTGCGCGCGGGCGAGAGTGACACAGGAATCCAGCAGCACCACTTTGCAGCCCAGCTGGCGCGCCTTCTCGTGCAGCCAGTCCATCATCTTCAAGCCGGTTCCACGGGAACGCAGGGATTCGTCCACGACCACATTGTCCACGTCCATGCATTCGCCGCAGTAAAATCGCGCACCCAGCTCGCGAATCATGATGGCTTCAGATTCCATGTCTCACACTACTGTAAGTTTTGCATCCAATCCACTTCTGGCGACGAGGTTTCGCCAGCACCGGATGAAGCGACGGGGGCGTCGCTTCTACATCGCCTGCGTCGGTCACCCCATTGCATGAGACTCATAACACATTCGAGTTTGCATGAGTGGGACGCCCGCAGCTAAAGTCCTCAATTGTTAAAGTTCGAGCCAGCCGTCATGGAAACAACGCCCACCCAGCCCGATCGATCACCCGCTCCGCCAGAGCCGGGAGATTGTTCTTCGGCGAAGCGTCCTTACCGGGTCATCTCATTTCCCGGAGCGGGCCTGGATACGGTCATGCAAATGGGCGTGGTGCATGCGCTGCTGGTGACTCGTCGCAAAGCGCCGGACATGGTGGCGGGCATCTCCGTGGGTGCCATCACTGCGACTGCATTAGGCGAGGTGCTCCAGGCTGACGCAGGTGCCAACGCCTCCACCGTTGATGACGAAGAAGTGCGCGGGGCGCGTTTCAGCACCCTGTTGGAAGCCTTTCGCAATGCACCTTCCACGATCCTCAAGGGCTTTTTTCCCGATCCACTGGAAACGAATTCTGCACACGCGCTCAAGCCCGTCGAGCTGCCGCGGCATTTCAAGGAGGAGCGCGACAGCCGCGAAGATTCCGTGGCCAGCCGCACCGGATTGATCCGCCTGTTCAATCATCTGCTTCAGGTGCGGCTCAGCGTGAAAGTGATCACGCAACTGGTCCGTGCTCTCCTGGGATGGAACGCCGCAGGTGCAATGTCTTTCACAAAATGCTGGAAAAGACGCCTGCTGTTCGCGCCGCGACTCTGGTGGGTGATCGCGCGCAACGTGGTGTCGCTCAGCCTGCCGGTCAGCCTGATTGCCAGAGTGGAGCTGTCTGAACTTTTTGGAGTCAACGGCAGATCGGATGCCAAGGGAGTCGAGGCCGGTTACATCATCTTCAATCCTTGGGCGTGGTTTATTTGGCTGTGGGATCGAAGCCTCTGGCTGCTGCTTGGATTCCTGCCTCTCGTATTCGCACTGGCAACGCTTCCCGCCCTGCTGCTGCTGGGTCTTTTTGCGCTCCCCAGTGTGAGCATGCCGACGCAGTGGACAATGAATGGAGTGACCGGCCTGCGGATCATCCTCGCCGTCGGTCTCGCACTGAGCGCCTGGGCTTTTCTCCTGACCAAAAAAAGCGTCTTCACCAGCTTGCTGAAGCACTACCACATCTTCCGCGATCTGGGAGATTCGTATGCGTTGAAGGCGGTTCTGGTGCAAAACTTCGACCAAGCCTATTACGGCGACTTCAAGTTTGACGACAGTGTCCGCCGCGCGCTGAAGCACGAGAGTCCCTCGCAAGGCGGTGATGCCAGCAAAAAACTGCTCAAGTCCTACACAGATGACAAGCAGCGCAAGAACAGCATGGTGGTGCTGCCCATCGCCGCCAACCTGGGCACGGGCAAACTCGAGCCACTGCCGCTGGAAACATCCGTGGTGGATGCGCTGATGTGTGCCTGCGCCGTCGTGCCATTCTTCAGAGCGCAATCCATCAAGAAAGATGGAGCATCCGCCACGTTCATCGATGGCAGCAGCATGTCGAATGATCCGATCATGCCGGTGTATGAAGAAGCTTGTAAAATTCTCACCCGCCAGTCGGGATCGAAGTGCGACCGTCTGCGCATCATCTCAGTGCCGCTGCTGCCCTTGGATCAGGAACGTCCGCCCGGGAAGACCGATCCTTACACCGGCCTGATTGATGTGGCGCTGCGCGCGCGCCAGTTGCAGCGTTATCAAGACCTGCTGCTCGACAAAAGCCTGATTGATCGCATCAGCCGGGCGCTGGGCGGCAGACCTGCGACCATCAGTAGCGATTCCGAAAAAACAGAGACACTCCTTCCAGCCAAGATTCGACTGGTGTCCCCTGAGCGGGCCCATCAACTTGGTCTGCGCATCACGCAAGCTGGCTCCGAAGCGGAGCGGAGGGAACTCATCGACACCGCCGTGGCCGATGGCTGCCGGGCCATGATCGAGCGCTTGGTCACCGATGCCATGCCGGATACCAGGACTCTGGAGGAACGGCGGCGGCGGCAGGAACCCGATGAGGAAATGCCGGACGAATGGCCGCATCGCGATGAAACCAATCGAGCGACACTTCGCGGAGCAGTCGAATCCCTCCGATCCGCCGGCCAGACCGTCACCCGTCCTGACGGGACAGAGTATGTCTCATGCAGAAGGCTCCTCGCTGCATGGGGCGGGATAAGCGCCCTCCCTGGCAGCGATCCGGCGGATGCGGCGAATCCAGATCCTGGCCCTGGAATTTCTGAGGTGTGCCGAAATTGCATCGCCTGTCATGCCAGGGCCGGTGCCAATGGAACCCAGGAGCTGGAGTTGCAACAACACGTGCGGCTGCCACGCGCGACACCGAGTTCGTTCATCGTGGCTCCGCCACCAGAGCCCAAACAAAAAGGTCCGGCCATTGTCTTCCTCTTCAGCGGCGGTGTGTTCCGCGGCGTGTTTCAGGTCGGCTTCGCCAATGCGGTAAGCGAGCTTGGCATCCAGCCGGATGTCGTGGCCGGAGCCTCGGTGGGCACCATCATCGGCGCCTTCACCGGGAGAGTGTTTGCCAAACCAGCGGGCTACGATCTGGTGGAAAGACAACGCCAGACGCGCCGGCTCGCCGCCACTTTCCTGACGGTGGACCGCTTTGTGCTCACGGACCGCTTCGCGGATTTCATCCGGCATTTTGCCATTCATGTTGCGTCAGCCGACGTTTCGCCACACGACATCGACATGGTTTTCCGGCGCTACGAAGTAGATTCCGGCTTCACGTTCAGCCGGCGGGCCCGCCGGGTTTTTTCAGGGATGGAGCGGCTCTTTTATCTGACGCCGTTTGAACTGCTGGATCTGGTACGGGCCCTCCGGATCAGCGACTGGCAGGGAGCGGCCAACCAAGTCAAGAAACTGCTGCAAGACATGGTGGATCGCTATGGCGTGGGTCTGGAACTGCTGGGTTCCGAGCCGCTCAAGCAGCTCATCGACGGATTTATCTTTCAGGGCAAACCACCCGCTAGAGCGCGGTTTAACCAATTCGGGTTTTCCTTGATGGGCACCACCACCAATCTCACCTTGGGCAAGCTCGAAACACTCAGAACCTCGCACCCTTGGGATCCGCGTTTCACGCAGGGCCTGCTAGCCAGCAGTGCATTCCCCGCCGTCTTCCGGCCGCGCTGGTCCTGGGAAGTCTATCGTGATTCGCAACATGTCGCCCAATACGCTGACGGCGGCATCATGGACAACCTGCCCATGGGTGCCGTCGTGGAATATCTCTGGGGAACCAACGCCGCTTCCCAATACGAGCGACGCCCGGAAATTCCCCATCTCATTCTCACCGCCACGCTCGAACCCAAGAAAGCAGACTGGACCGGAAGGGATGATCTCTGCAAGTTGAGCTGGATGGAGATTCGCGCCCGCGCCACCCAGCTGCGTTACAATGGAAAGGTCGATAAATTCCAAAAAACTCAGCGCGACATCCGGACTATCCTCACGCATCGCGCCCAGGAGAATGATCCCGATGTTCATGCGCCCGACCTTCCCTTAAATCTGGATGTGCTGGCGGTGAAACCTCAATGGCTCTGCGGCACCTTTGCCTTCCATCCCATGCTCGGCTTCAGCCGCAAGAAGCAGGCGGAAAGCATCGCCCATGGTTGCGCCTCGACAATCTGTGCCGTTGCCGATCACTTTGATCCCGGCAACAAGGCGCACGCCGTGGATGCGGAGCAGCTCAGAAAATGGGCGCGGGGCCGGGGCATCGCACTGGATCAGTTGCCGGAGCGTGTGAAAACAGGAAATGGCGGCGCGCTTGATTTTGGTCCCGCCAGCCTGACTGATGACGAACAGAAGCAGGGCTTCTGCTGGTTCCGACGCGTGGACGAAAAAACCGGCAAGCGTCCCATTTGTCCCTTCCACCCAAATAATCCCGCCTGCACCGAAGGCGAAGAGGTCAGTCCGGATTTGCACAACATCTACCATGCCTGCGGGCGGAGAACCACGCACGAGGCGCGGAAGAGTTGAGGTCAGCAAAAACTTGGCGCGATCAGACGCCAAGTGCAATCCGTTGACCGCGTAGCGGTCGCGGAAGGTAGCCGTGGGTTTCAACCCATGGTGCTGTGTGTAATCGGATCGTGTCGCGTAGCGACAGAGGAATCTGGACTCATGGCGATGATAACATCTTGGCCATATTCCTCCCACTACAGGATTCCTCCGTCACTACCCGACGGGAAAATACATCCATGCCCACCGTGGGTTGAAACCCACGGCTACCGTCCTGGACCGCTACGCGGTCGTGTATTTTGCTGAACGAAATTTATTAGTTCAACCCTTCAGCCATCGCGTCGGCCTTGCGCCAAAACTTGACGTGATGGTTAATCCATGTATTCTCCCCGGAGTGGAACTGCTCGCCACCCTTTCGTAACATGAAAGAATGCGAGAATGCTTATGGCATCCGGTTTGGCGACTATCGCGTGATCTACACTGTGGCAAATGCCGCTTTCTTCGTTGTCATCCCACGCGTCCGACACCGTCATGGATGTTTCTTACCCGGCCTCATTTTACAATCAGTCGATGATTGTAGAACAGCCAAGTCTTGAACTTCATGCCAGCGAAACGCCGCTCCATTCAACACGCTAAATTCAAACCATGAAAGAACAGATAACCCAGATACTGGGTCAAAAAAACTACGTCCCGGCCAATGTGCCGGAATTGCTCGCACTCCTTCACTTCCGCCCCGGACAGCAGCAGGAATTACAGGAGGCGCTCCGCGAACTGGAGCGCGCAGGCCTCATCGTCCGCATCAAAGGCAACCGCTACATCCAGCCGCGGGAAGCCGACCTCATTCCCGGCCGCATCCGGATGAATCGCCAGGGCAAGGGCTTCCTCCAGCCGGATGACGCCACCATTAAAGAGATCGCCATTCCGATGGCCGCAACCGGCACCGCTTTGCACGAGGACCGCGTGCTCGTGCGACGCAACGTGCCGCCCAAGGGCCTCCGCCCCAATACCGCCGAATCCATCACAGGCGAAGTGGTCCGCATCCTAGAGCGGCGGCGCACACAAATAGTTGGCACCTTGCAACGCGGCCGACAGTTTCTCTATGTCATCCCTGATGATCCGCGCATTCCACACGATATCTACGTTCCAGAACCGCGCGACTCAGGCCGTCCAGCGCGCATGGGCGACAAAGTCGTGGTCGAGCTTCTCGAATGGGAGTCGCGCCAGACAAATCCCGAGGGTGAAGTCATCGAAATCCTCGGCGCACCAGATGCCGAAGGCGTGGACATGCTCTCGGTGTTGCGCCAATACGATCTGCCGCTTCATTTTCCCAAGCCTGTCCTCGAAGAATCGCATGCCATCGGATCCACCGTGGCGGCGGCTGATCTCTCCGGGCGCGTGGATTGCCGGGGGCATCAAGTCATCACCATCGACCCCGATGACGCCAAGGATTTCGATGATGCGATTTGTCTCGAACGCGTTTCGCCGGACCAATGGCGGCTCTGGGTTCACATCGCCGATGTGTCCCATTATGTGAAACCCGGCACCGCGCTCGACGCCGAGGCACGCAAGCGCGGCAACTCCACCTACCTTGTGGACCGCGTCATCCCCATGCTGCCGGAGTCCTTGAGCAACGAATTGTGCTCGCTCAAGCCTGAAGTTGATCGCCTGACCAAGTGCGTTGAGTTCCTCATTTCAAACGATGGAAAAGTGCTGAACGCGAAATTCTATGCCGCCGTGATTCATTCCAAACGGCGTTTCTCCTACGCTGGCGTGCTGGATATCCTCCAGCGCAAACCCGCCGCGCCCGTAGAGCAGATGCTGCATCATGCGAATGATCTGGCTCAGCGTATTCGGAAGGTGCGTTTCAAGGCCGGCTCGCTCGACCTCGATTTCCCGGAATCGAAAATCCGCCTGGACGAAGACGGCCGCGTCCTGCGCATCGAGCGCATGGAGAACGATGTCTCGCACCAGTTGATTGAAGAATACATGCTGCTCGCCAATGAGGCAGTGGCGGGGCGCTTGATGGGCTTGCATCGGCCGGCGGTTTACCGGGTGCATGAACAGCCGGACGCACGCCGCCTCCAGGATTACCGCGAAGAAGTGCTAAGCCATAACGTGCCCTGCGGCAACTTGAGCCAGTCAGCGGAAGTGCAAAAGCTCCTGCGTCATCTCAATACCCTGCCCATCGGCCAGGCGCTCAAGATTGGCTTTTTAAAATCACTCACGCGAGCCCGCTACGCCATGGAACCGCTCGGTCACTATGGACTGGCCAAGAAAAAATACACCCACTTCACCTCCCCCATCCGCCGCTACTCCGATCTGGTGGTGCATCGTGCGCTCTTCGAAACAGGCACCCCCACCGCCGCTGTCCTGCATGAAACCGCCGAGCACATCTCCAACACGGAACGCAATTCCGCCGACGCCGAGCGCGCCAGTAAGGATGTAAAAATGTTCGCCTACCTCGAGGAACAGATCCGTTCCGGCCAGCCGGTGAGTTATCCCGCGCTCGTGACTGATGTGCGCAATTTCGGATTCTTCGTGGATGTGCCTGGACTGGCCATGAGCGGCCTGGTTCCGTTGTCTGCCGTGGAGGATGATTTTTACATGTTCGACCCCGCGCGCAGCCGGCTCGTTGGGCGCCGCACCCGGAACGTCATCAGCCTGGGCGACAAAGTGACCGTGCAGCCCGCCAAGGTGGACAAGTTCAAAAAGCAGGTCGATTTCCGTCTCGTGAATGACCCGAGCGGGCTAAAAAGGCCCGCGCTACAGCGGCATTCGCAGATGCGAAAAAAACCGACACAAGCTGCCGGGAAGAAACACGGATCACGGCGATCGCGCGGATAACGATGGATTCCAAAACAGCAAACGGGACCGGACTTTCGCACGATCCCGCTTTCGCATGCCTGCTCACTCCAACAGTGAGCAGAAAATTCTTGATATGTCTTAGTGCAGTTTAAATAATTCCGTAGCCGCGAAGCGAAAATGCGGGAAATATGCATGCTTCGTTGGCTGCCGTGGTTTCTTCCCGCACTCTTACGAGATGCGGCTACGTCATTTTTGAAAATGCTCTAGCTTGCTGAGACCGCATCCCGGCCTTTTTCGCCGGTGCGGATGCGGATGGCCTCCATGACCTCGCTGACGAAGACCTTGCCGTCGCCGATCTTGCCGGTGTTGGCGGCCTTGACGATGGCGTTGACCACGGTTTCGACCCGTTCATCTTCGACGACGACCTCGATCTTCACCTTGGGGAGGAAATCGACGGTGTATTCGCTGCCGCGATAAATTTCAGTGTGGCCTTTCTGGCGGCCGAAGCCCTTGACTTCGACAACGGTCATGCCCTGGACATCGACCTCGCGGAGGGCTTCCTTGACGTCCTCCAGTTTGAAGGGCTTGATGATGGCTTCGATTTTTTTCATGAGTTTGGGTTCTAGTGGGTGAGGGCGGGTGGATGTGGATTGGGTTGCGGCGGACGCCTAAACCGATGCCACTTTAAAAGCGGACAGTGTGCCAAGTCGCGGCATTTTTTTAGAAAAGCACAAAACGACATGCAAGTCTGCTCTTGGCAGGTGGCACCAGGCATGGTTTGATAGGTCGCATTCTAGCACAAAGTTCACCATGCGCATCCTGCTTATACTTGTCATCATCTCCGCCCTGATGGCGGGATCACTCCCGGCCGCTGACAAAACGCTCCTTCGCGCTCATTGGGATGCCGGTAAAGTTTACACCGTGGAGAATGTCTTGAACTCCAGCACCACGATGCCCGCCCTTGGCGAGAGCGGAAAGCAGACCACGAACATGACCCAGACCATGACCATCACGGTCAAGGCCGAAGGGGATTTGCGGCTCGCCGTTGTAAAGATCGCCGGCATCAAGGCTCTGATGAATATGATGGGTCAGGTCATGACCTATGATTCCGCGGATCCCGCCAAGTCCCAGCCGATGCTCCAGCAGGCTTTCGGTGCCATCGTCGGCAAGGAGTTCACCCTAGCCTATGACAAGGATGACCAAATCACCGAGGTCCGCGGCATGGACAGCCTTGCGGTCACACCGGTCACTGGCGCGAAAGGCCCCGAACCCAAGCAATTTGTCGATGCCTTCCGTAAGAGCCAGGAACTGGGCATGCCTAAAGTCCCTGTCGCACCCGGCGAAACCTGGGCTTTCGATGAGACACTTGAGATGGCCCCGCTCGGCACCATGCACATCATGGGCACCGGAAAATTCGACAGCATTGTCGACTACGAGGGCCGCAAACACGCCAAGCTCCTCATCGAGGGCTCCTTCATACATCCCGCTGCAGCGGCAGGTGCCGCCGCCCCGATGTTCCAGTTCGGCGAAGGCTCCAGCATCAACATCGAGACGATCTTCGATATCGAGCGCCGTGTGTCCATCAGCAGCGCAGTCAACTCAGAGCTCAAAATAGTCGTCGGCGGCAAGGAAATCCCCGTCAGCCAGAAAGTCACCACCAAATTGATCAAATTGGAGGACGTGAAGTAATACGCGTCATCACGCATAGTCCCGCCTCACGTTACTGTCCTGAGAAGCGCAGTGAGAAAGTTTGAAAAGCATAAGGAAGCGCTGATTAATCGCCAGATTGAGGTAGGGACGGCGCATTGAGTTGCGCCACCCCTCCCACCGAACCGGACGGGCGGGTCTCCCTCATCCGGCTCGCCAGTCAGTAGTTGGCTGCTATACGCAGACGGATGATTTCAAACTTGCAGGCGGCTTCCAGGTTGAAGAGCCCCAGTTCGTTAAAGAGTAGCTAGCACTCAGTGACCCCGCAC
>VFKE01000163.1 GCA_009885695.1 Verrucomicrobiota bacterium
GCAGCGCAGGGTGTCCATGCGCTGGCTTGTTTTGATGTTAAAGCTCACCAGCGTGCTCTGGAGCGGTTTAAATAATTTCGTAGCCGCGTTCGTAAGAACGCGGGAAATAGGGAAGCTCTCCCCACAGCCGCGAAGCGAAAATGCGGAAAATAGGCAGGCTTCGCTGGCTGCCGTGGCTTCTTCCCGCACTCTTATGAGATGCGGCTACGTCCTTTTTAAAAATGCCCTGGTTAAGGCGGTGTTTCGGAGTGTAAGGCGGATGTGACATCCGCCTGTAACGGACTTGCAGTTCGTTACAGGCGGGCTCGAAGCCCACCAGACAGGCGGACAACATGTCCGCCTTACGGCTTAACTAAGTGCCATTCCTGACAGACTCCTTTTGCCTTTTACCAAAAAAAACTAGATAACGCCGGTGGAGTGGATAGGTGTTGCGGCAAGGGACCCGAAGGTCATCGGACACTCAGCGGGATGGTGGGGCGGGCGCATCATCGGTGATCCCCGTCGGCGTCAAAGACTGGATGTCCAGAACGGGGATGTTGGGTTGGGGCTGATTCATGACCGGAAAAATAACTGACGATTTTTATCTGATTAAACTACACCCTCCATCCAGCGTCACCATTAGAAGCTACTTTTTCACCTCAGCCTCGATCACTTCGCCTCCGAGCGGGAGAGCCAGACCGTCGCGCAACTTTTCGA
This sequence comes from Verrucomicrobiota bacterium, assembly GCA_009885695.1. GTDB lineage: Bacteria > Verrucomicrobiota > Verrucomicrobiia > Verrucomicrobiales > Verrucomicrobiaceae > VFKE01. Next base: position 697 of record VFKE01000163.1, read on the forward strand.
AGTTTCTTCCACGCACGGAGGCGTGCATGACGAGCTTCTGTTTGCGACTTTTCATCTTGAGACGCACCTCCTCCAACTTGCTGTCGTCCACCTTGTCCATGAAATCGGAAAACCAGTAGATGGTGTCGGCGTCCACGACCTCTTTGCACAACAGCGCCGTCCAGGCGTATAGAATGCCGTCGAAGTCCACGAAGTAAGTGTTGCGCCGCCCGTTCATGATCTTGTAAATATCCTCGAGAGGCATCGGCCGGTTGCGATCGTAAGTGAGCTTCATGCGCTCTTCCGGCGTGAGCTTGAGCGAGCCTTTGCCCTGCCAGTGCTGCCAGAAGCTGGCGAAGCTGTCGCCCGTGGTCTTTGACGCTTCGCCCTTGATTTTTACGCCTTGCTTGGGCTCGGCGAGTCCGCATCCGAAGTAAAGGACCAGCACGCTCTGGCTGGCGATCTTGTCGAGTTCCTTCGCCACGGCGGGCAGGTAGCGTGTCATGGAGCGGGAGACATCCATGACCACGGCGATCTTCCGCGAATCCTTTAACTCGCGGCCGAACATGAAGACAGGCTTGAACGCGACGCCCTTCATGCCCCCGATCCCATGACCTTCGCCGAAGCCGCCGCCCGCGCCCATGCTCCCAAATCCGCTGCTCGCGGACATCCCCCCCATGGGGATCGCCATGTCGGGCACGTCAATCGCGTCAATCGGCAGGTCTGGCAGATTAATTGCCGCATTCAGGCTCTGGCTCACCACCTTCTTCATCGGTGTCATCTTGTTCAGCGCCGTGCGCTTCTTCTGCTGCACCTGGTGCGCCAGTTCTGAACTCGCCTCCGCCCCCTGCTTGCTCCCTCCTCCGGGCAAAAAATCCACCTTCGGCTCATGCACCGTCACCGTCACTATCACCACAAACAACGCGATCAATCCCGCGTGAATCAAAATGCTGATCGTGAGCGATCCTCCGCCCACCTTGCGCCAGTATTGCAAAAATGCGTTCTGCTTCGGCGGCTTCCCAATCACCACCGGCACCATCCCCTCATGCTGCGCGGCATCGGCAGGCGCATCGGCCGGAGGCTTCGGGGTTGCTCGCGCAGGAATCACTCCCGATCCCGTCCGGGGCGGCGGCGGCACCATCCCAGTGATGCTGGCCGGCGCCAGGGACTGGATGTTCGGACCGGGGATGCTTGGCGTGGGCGGGTTCATGGCAAAATGATCGGGGGACTGGTCTAGAAATACCACCAGCGCTCGGCAATGCCAGTTAAAAGACTTGCCGGCTTCCCGCGAGGATCAACCTGCCCCACACTCATTTCCCTTCGCCTCGCACAATACTGGTGCTAATGATGACCCTCGAATGATCGCCCGCACCTACTCGGCCACCCTGCTCGGCGTCAATGCCGTAGAAGTCGAGATCGAGTCCAGCGAATCACCCGGCCTGCAATTCCGCATGAGCATCGTCGGTTTGCCGGACACGGCGGTAAAGGAGAGCCGCGACCGCGTGCTCTCCGCGATTCGCGCCTGCGGATTTTACGCGCCGACCAGCGGCACGCTGACCGTTAACCTCGCGCCAGCGGACTTGCGCAAAGAAGGGCCGGGCTTCGACCTGCCCATCGCTCTGTCGCTAGTTGCCGGCCGCGAAAAACTGGAGCCAGCGCGACTTCTCGAATGCTGCGTGGTCGGCGAACTGACACTCAATGGCGAACTCCGTCCGGTGCGCGGCATCCTGGCCACGGCGCTCGAAGCCCGGAGCCGCGGGCGCAAACAATTGCTGGTGCCCAAACGCAGCGCTGCGGAAGCCAGCATCGTGGAAGGCATCGAGGTCATCGGCTTGAATGATCTACGGGAGGCCGTCGAGTTTCTGCGCGGCGACAAAGTGATTGAGCCGGAACCCTGCCGTGCGACGGAGTTTTTCCAAGCGCACGCAACTTACGGCATCGATTTCAACGAAGTGAAAGGGCAGCAGGACGCCAAGCGCGCCATCGAAGTTTCCGTCGCTGGTGGCCACAATATTCTAATATTGTCGAGTTTACTACCAATAGCAGAAGCCTTGATTTCAAGGGCTTTGGTCGACCTGCACCTGTGGACTTCAGAGCAGGTCTTCCGCCAAACCCGCCGGGGTGTAAACTTTTACACCATGAAGTGACTTGCCATACAGCGATCCGAAATGTGTGCGGTCGCCCGTGACAAGCGCCTGACACTTGGCTTGGATGGCTGCGGCGAGAACCGGCCGATCCTTTTCTGGAAGAGGAAGGGACGATTCCAGATCATAATTCCTCGGCTGAATGGGAGCTTGGTGCATGCGCTCAAGCAGGGTGGCAAGTTCCGGCAATCCCGAGGGGGATTTGGCGGCGAGATTGCGCCGTGCCTCCTCGATGACAAACCCATCCACCCAGCACGAGTGTCTCGACTTGTGCAGCAGGACCAGCAACTGGCGGACTGCGCCGTCCGCACGGGCAGCGGAAAACAGGATATTAGCGTCCAGAAAAATGCGCATGAGTCATCACCGGCGGGATTTGCGGCGCAGAACTTTCTCCAGCGCGGCCTCTACTGATTCAAATTCTCGGATCCGGTCGTGTGTGTAGATCTCAACGGGCAAGGTGACAGTTGGCCGGAGCAAGATGCCCTCCGGTGTCGTCTCCGCGATCAGCAGATCGTCGGCCTTGATGCCGCTAGCGCGACGCATCTTTGCCGGAAGGGACACGACGCCTCGGTCGGTGACGGTGAGGGTAGCTCTCATAGAGACACCAATAGCAGAATTGCAGAAATTCTGCAAGACTGGAGTTCTACTTAATTGCGACCGATGACGCACTGTAGCCTCGTCACTCGCACTCTGCCGTGGCGGGATTGACCTTCCCCCGCGGTCGCCTTCCGAAGCTCGCAAGGTCGGTGCCGCCAGATAGTAGAAACCCCAGAAAGGATTTGTTCTGGAACCGGCAGGTCTGTGCAATTCCAAGGAGACGCAAATACTGCTTTGCTCCCTTGCTGGTGAAAGAGCCGGAGATTTTTCTTTGAACTGCCAAGTGCCGGATGGCCCTCTCAGCGGCGTTGTTGTTCCACGGCACGCCGTCGCTCTCCAGAAACGCAAAGAGCGATTCCTTGTATCGAACGAAACGCTTGTGATATTTGGTGATTAGCTCCTGAGAAGGTGTGGAGCCTTGGATGGTATTCCGGTAAAAGGCAGCGACACGTTTTTGGTGCTTTCTGAGGTGGCGGGCTTTCAGACCATACCGCACAGCATCCTTCAGCATCGGCACGAGGAGATCACGCACCGAGGCTACAAAACGCTCATATTCCATGTTGAATGGGTTCTTCCACAAGTCCTCGTTCAGGTCACGGATCAAATGCACTACGCACTTCTGCTGTCGGCACGGAAGGCTGTCGTAGCCAGCAAAAAAGTCGGAGACGACAGTTCCTTGATAATCCGCAAGAAGCGTTTTGAGAAAGTCCGCTTCCCGCGTCTCCGTGAGTTGAAAAGCCGTGTTAGACCCGTCGGTGATCACCCAGACATACTGGTTGAATCCGCTTATGTTGAGTTGAGTCTCGTCGATATGAATTGCGGGACTGAGGAGAATTGTCCGAAAAAGTGCCTCCTCGGTGCGAATGTATTCCTCTGAAACACACGTCACGAAGCGTATCATCGTTTGCGCCTGAACTGTCTCGTGAAATATATCCTCAGCGGCTTTCGATATGAGACGGTAGGACATCCTCAAAACCACCCGTTGATAGACGACCCAGGCCCGAAACCCACGGCCAAAGACAACACCGCGCAAGCGTTTGATAAAAGGCGGAACGTAGGCCGTGTCACACAATGGACAGTATGCTTTTTGGCCGACATAATGGACGACCGATTTCTTGCAGCCTGATTTAGTGAATACAAGATCAAGTAAACGACACGATGCTTGCGTCTTTCTCGGAATGAGAGGAAGCCCTACGTGATTGGGGCATGTTCTTTTTCGTGACACACGAACCGTTCGACCTTTGCCACTTGATAGTTTGCGTCGGCTTGGCAATTTCTTTTTCGTTGCCTGCTGATTCGTGTCATCGCCAACGCCCAAATCAATCTTCGTTGCCGTATAGTCAGAGTGAGCCGCCTTGAGCAAGCCTTCAAGCGTGCGATGAATTCCTGCGCCGAGTTCAGTGCCTGATTTTTTCAAATCGTCAGCAAAAGCGATGTTCTTTCTCGTTGAAGAGCAATCTGCCAGCGTCTGCAATTCGGTCACCAAGATGTGCAAGGCTTCGCAGTCATCTTGATTGTATTCTAGCAGACGGTCCTTCAAATCTCCGGACTGAGTTGCCTCCCATTCCGAGCGCCACATGATAGAATGGAGACCGGTGGCATCGGGAAACCGCCACCGTGCCCCTACAAATCCTGCGACGTTCTTGAGTCCGTTCGACAATGTCGGGAAATACACTTGTCCGAGAATGGCAGACAGCACGTTGCGGGGTTGCCGGACTGCACTCTCAACTGGAAGTGAGGTGCGAGACGGAAGGCCATGTCTGTCACACATTCGCTTTAGGAAGGTCGCGTCGTAGCTGCCGTAGTGAAGCAGGATGGGATTTTCGACTTCCTTGAGGAAGGTCAAGAATTCTGTCCAAATCTGCTTTTCATCCTCCCTGCTTTCCGCCCAAAAGCTTTTCTGTATCGCCACATCATTTCCAGTTTGGACTCGGACTCCGATGAGGTAGTAGAAACCCTCGTCAGGCAAACCTTCCACGTCGAAATAGACGGGTGTGCCATTCAATTTGAGTTCAAAGCTACCGAGGATGTGGATTTTGCCCGCACGAATCGCGAGCGCCTTCAGTGAGTGCTGATATTTCTCCGAGCTGTGTTGACGACTTTTGGGCCGACGGCGAGGACGAAAAGCGTGGGAGAGTTGAGTCACTGTGAAAATGCCTCGCTCATTGTATTTTTTCCGCTCCTTTTCGCGCATGTTGGAGAGTAGGCTGAGGTCATCTTTCTCAACAGCCCTCTGCTGGCACCGGGCTTGAAACTCACACTCGGCACAATGCCGGTTCAGGATCAGATCCGGAGGTGAAGAAGTCGTGACCAATGTAGAGATCATCACTGAGACTTTTCTCACCTCCTCCACCAACGCAGGGGAACTGATGTGGGTCTCTGAATATGACTCTCCGAAAATGATCTTGGCACCGCTATATTTCCGACCGAGCATTTCCGACAAAACCAGTGCGTCAAACACCGCAAGCAGCTTTTCATTTCGGCCCAACTTGTTGCTGTAGGAGAATCGGACCGGCCTGATGTGTGGTTTCCCTGCACCTCCCTTGGGTGGGACTATCTCCACAGCCTGCAAACGGGATTCCAGTGAAGGCGATCGCACCACAAAGTCACTTACGATCCCCTTCTCAGCCAGACTCAGACCGGAAAAATCTGGCAGTTCAACGCACTGTTTCCATTGAGCGAAAATCTTCGGCCGCATGGCTAAAACGGAATCTCTGTAGGACTGAAGTTGTTCCATCTTCCACTCGGAATAATCCGACTTCGTGCCACCTTGATCACGTGCGAGCAGATAGCACTTGGTTTTGCAAAGGAGGTAGGCTTCGACGAGCCGGGCCGTAATTATCATATCTCTATTCCATCATGTTTGCTGCAAAATACACGACTATCCGGCTCAGGAACAATCGTTTTCCAGTGGCCAATCGCGGCGCACCATTCATTTCCATTCGCCTCGAACAATACCGGTGCTAAAGAAGGACTTCATGATTGCGCGCACCTACTCGGCCACTCTGCTCGGCGTCAATGCTGTAGAGATCGAGATCGAGTCCAGCGAATCGACCGGCCTGCAATTTCGCATGAGCATCGTCGGTCTGCCGGACACGGCGGTGAAGGAAAGTCGCGACCGCGTGCTCTCTGCGATTCGCGCTTGCGGATTTTATGCGCCAACCAGCGGCACGCTGACGGTAAATCTCGCGCCCGCAGACTTGCGCAAAGAAGGACCGGGCTTTGATCTGCCCATCGCTTTGTCATTGGTTGCTGGTCGGGAACGACTGGAGCCTGCGCGACTTCTCGAATGTTGCGTGGTCGGCGAACTCGCACTCAATGGCGAATTGCGTCCGGTGCGCGGCATCCTGGCCACCGCACTCGAAGCTCGGAGCCGAGGACGCAAACAATTGCTGGTGCCCAAACGCAGCGCTGCGGAGGCCAGCATCGTGGAAGGAATTGAGGTCATCGGCTTGAATGATCTGCGCGAGGCAGTCGAGTTTCTTCGCGGCGACAAGACGATTGAACCGGAGCCCTGCCGCGCGACGGAGTTTTTCCAGGCCCATGCAACTTACGGCATCGATTTTAACGAAGTGAAAGGGCAGCAGGACGCCAAGCGCGCCATTGAAGTCTCCGTCGCTGGCGGACACAACATTCTCACGATTGGCCCGCCCGGAACCGGCAAATCCATGCTGGCCAAACGCATTCCCACCATCATGCCCGGCATGAGCGAGGACGAAGCCATTGAGACCACGAAAATCCACAGCGCGGGCGGGTTGCTTGGTGAATCTTGCTCGTTCATCGCGACCCGCCCGTTCCGCTCACCACATCACACCATCAGCGACGCCGGCTTGCTCGGCGGCGGGAGCAACCCCGGCCCCGGTGAAGTCAGCCTGGCGCACAACGGCGTTTTGTTTCTCGACGAGCTGCCAGAGTTCCGCCGCAGCACGCTGGAAGTTATGCGCCAACCGCTGGAGGACGGCAAGGTTACCATCAGTCGCGCCGTCGGCTCCATCACCTTCCCCGCGCGCTTCATGCTGGTCGCGGCCATGAACCCCTGTCCCTGCGGCTACTACGGCGATTTGAAAAGAGAATGCCGCTGCGGCCCGGTCGTCATCCAAAAATATCGCCAGCGCATCAGCGGTCCCTTATTGGATCGCATTGACCTGCATGTCGAAGTTCCCGCCGTGGAATACAAAACGCTCACGTCCACTGAGCAAACCGAGGGCTCTGAAGTGATCCGCCTGCGTGTGGAAAAATCCCGCGCCATCCAGCGCAGCCGTTTTGCCAGGGAAAAAGGCATCCACACCAACAGCGGCATGACTCCGCGCTTGATCCGAAAACACTGCGAACTCGACAGTGAAGGCGCGGGCTTTCTCGAACAAGCCATGACCAGCCAGAACTTCAGCGCCCGAGCGCATGACCGCATCTTGAAGGTCGCGCGCACGCTGGCCGATCTCGAAGCCAGCGAGCGCATTCATTCCAACCATGTCCTGGAGGCGATCAACTACCGCACGCTGGACCGGGCAATGTGGAGCTAGAGCATTTTAAAAAAAGACGTAGCCGCATCTCGTAAGAGTGCGGGAAGCAGCCACGGCAGCCAACGAAGCATGCCTATTTCACGCGTTTCGCTTCGCGGCTGTGGGGAGAGCTTCCCTATTTCCCGCGTTCTCACGAACGCGGCTACGAACGCGGCTGCGAAATTCTTTAACCCACTCTAGACATCTGCCTGATGAGCGGTGTTTGTCCGCGCGTCGCGTGACCTTTCGGGGCGTTGGGCTTATTGTTGACCCCAGTCTGATCTCCCCAGTATAACTCGGCCCCCTCTGCCTTCGCCTGCACGGCAATCTGCGGATACTCCTGCTCCAGCCATGCCTTCACTTTCCTGGAGTTCTGCTCGTAGGCCTTCTTGTTTCATGGGGCTGCAGCCCCCAACACATTCGTCATGCTATTGGGCGAGACTCACTGATTCACCGCCCCTGCCGCTGCCTCACAGCCTCAAACAAACACACCCCCGCCGCCACAGACAGGTTTAGACACGGCACGCTGCCGCCCATTGGAATGCGAAGGAGCGAATCACATTTCTCCCCAGTGAGCCTTCTCATGCCCTCGCCCTCGGCACCGAGGACAATCGCGACCGGTCCGCTCAGATCCATCTTGTAAATCGGCTGACCGGCTTTATCGGCAGTGCCGATGACCTGGACGCCGAGCTCTTTGAGCTTTTCCATGGTCCGCGCCAGGTTTGTCACGCGGGCGATGGGCACGCTTTCCGCGCCCCCGCAGGCAACTCGGCGAACCGTGTCGGTGAGCGGCGCGGTCCGGTCCTTGGGCAGAATGACGACCGCGCAACCCGCTGCGTCCGCAGTGCGGAGGCAGGCTCCGAGGTTATGAGGATCCTGAATGCAGTCGAGAATCAGGATGAGAGGGTTCTCACTGCCCTCCAGTATCTTGGCGAGGTCGTCTTCGTCATGAATCTTGATGCTGGCCCCGTTGTTTACGTGCCGGCTTTCCCGCGCCTGGTTCTCATGTTTTCTCATGGCGGAATAGCCACAATAATACAGGGATGTGCAAAGTGTTTCTGAAAGAAACCTAAATTCCACATTTAATCAGCCGCAAAAAAAGAAAGAAGATCAAAAAATTGATGGGGAGTTAAGGTGTGAAGTCTGCGGCAAGCACAATGCCTGATCTCACCAGCAAGGTTAACAGCTTATTGAAAAAGTAGCTCGGCCATCATGGCTGAGTGTGTGACGGGGTTCGCTTCGCGGCTGCGCACCAGCCTGTCGTTTCTCCTACGCATCAGGCCAGAGGCCTGATCGACTCACAGGCTGGAA
>VFKE01000194.1 GCA_009885695.1 Verrucomicrobiota bacterium
CGCAGACCGAGCGGCTCCAGCCAGCGGCAGGCATTTGCATAGTGCTGTTCCGCGAGAATTTGCGTGGGCGCCATCAGCGCGGCCTGATGTCCGGCTTCCACGGCTTGCAGCATGGCGGCCAGGGCAACCACGGTCTTGCCGCTGCCGACGTCGCCATGCAACAGCCGGTTCATCGGCTCCGGCGCGGTCATGTCGCGGCGGATTTCATCCAGACTGCGCCGTTGCGCTACCGTGAGCGTGAAGGGCAGAGATTTGAGAAACGACTGAGCCAGTTGTCCTTCATGCACTGGCTGCTGCCAGCCTGCGTGAGCGCGCCAGAGCAGGCGGCGGCGCAGCACGCGGAGCTGGAGAATATAAAATTCCTCCAATGCCAGATAGCGCCGGGTGAGTTCGAGTTCAGATTTGCCAATGGGAAAATGAACATCATGCAGAGCCTTGCCGCGGCTCAGGCCGGCAAATTCGCCGTTCGTCTTGGGTTTCGGCAGCAGGTCGATGACAGATGAGTCGTCAAACTTTTGCAGCACCTGCCACATGGCTGCGCGCAGCAGCTTCTGCCGCAAGCCGCCGCGCAAGCGATAGATGGGCACGATCCTCCCGGTGTGGATCTGGACGGTTCCAGCATCTTCTCCGTCACCGTTCACGATCTCGTATTCCGGATGCCCCATCACCAGCCGGCCCTTCACATCCTTGATCTTTCCATAGACGATCAGCTCCATGTCCACCGCGATCGTGCGGTTCATGAACGGCATGTTGAACCAGCGGAGTGTGAGCTGCTGGTTCAGCGGATTGTCCTGTGCGGACTCGCACTCTGCCTCAAAATATCCGGAGCGCCTCCCGAAGCGCGCCGTGCGTCCGCGCGTCACCCGCACATGGTGACAGACCGGCTCCAGTGACGGGGAGAAACCCTTGAACTCCATCTGGCTGCGGTCTTCGTAGCGAAACGGAATTTCCGCGAGCAAATCGCCCGCGGTGGCGATGCCTTCGCTGGCGAGCATCCGCACCATCGGCGTGGTGAGGTCAGGAACCGCCTCCAGCGGGGTGGTCAAGGTGAGGCTTGCGGCGCTGGTCATCGCAAAGATGGTGGCGATACTTCGCGCCGTGTCATCTCTTTCTCACTGACCGGACGGCTTTAACCATGAAACAGCGATGAAAGAAATTTTCTCCGATCCGGATTACACGCGGGTGGGCTACTTTGAATCCGTGCTGAAGGAGGCGGGCATCCGCTGTTACATCCAGAACGCCTACAGCCATAATTTGCTCACGGGCATTCCGTCGCACCTGTTTTTCCCCAAGCTGTGCATCATTGATGATGAAGACTATCAGGCGGCGCTTGATTTGTTGAACCCACTTTATGAGAAGGAGATTCCCGGAGCGGTGCAACGGGCTGACTGGGCATGTCCGAATTGCCAAGAATCCGTGCCGGGAGAATTCGATCAATGTTGGAAGTGCGACACTATCCGTCTTGGCGATCAAGCGACATGACTCCATTGTGGCGGGCTAAGCCAGGGTGTTTTAGAACAGGAACATCTTCCCGCCTTTCTTCACAAGACTTCTGTATCCCAACGGGATTTCAGCTCTTAGCCCAAGGTTGCAGCTTGCTGCTACCTTGGGTATACGAATACGGAATCATCCAACCCCAACGGGGTTGCAGCCATCGCTCGTTCAAAAACCATGCCGCAATCACTCGCTACGGTATATTTGCACCTCGTGTTCTCCACCAAGGAACGCCGGCCTTGGCTGCGGGATGGCACCGTGCGCGCCTCACTGCACGAATACCTCGGCGGCATCTCCAAAAGGCTTGAATGCACTCCCATCCTCATCGGCGGAGTGGAGGATCATGTTCACATTCTCGCGCGATTTGGGCGAACCATCACCATTGCCGACTGGGTGAAGGAAATGAAACGATCATCTAACCTCTGGCTGCAGGAGCGCGGCGCAGACTGGCGTGATTTCCAATGGCAGGGCGGCTACGCTGTGTTCTCCGTGAGCCAGTCAAGCTTGAGCCGAGTGCGAGATTACGTTGCCCGGCAAGAAGAACATCATTGCACGCTGAGCTTCCAAGACGAATTACGGGCCATGTTCCGCAAACATGAGATGGAATTCGACGAACGTTATGTGTGGGATTGATCATCAGGTGCAGACGGCTGCAACCCTTTCAGGGTTGATTCATCTTTGGGAAATCCGTTACCCAAGGTAGCCGCCGGGCGGCAACCTTGGTCTGGAAGTTGGTGCCCCCTTGGGGCACGGGAAGTACGCTTGAGCAATTTAAGTAATTATTTAGCCACAAGAGGTGACGCCATCCTGCCGTCACACAAAAAGCGTCGAGTAAATTACCGCGCCTGCAAGAGCAGATTCGGATCCACATCCGTTTCTAGAGGAGAAGTGGATCCCATTTTCCAGCGTTGCATGGCAGCGAAGGCGATCATGGCCGCGTTATCTGTGGTGTAACGCGGTTCGGCGAGGAGCACTTGGAAGCCTTCTTCGGTGCAGCGTTCTGCAAAACGTTGCCGGAGCCGGGAGTTGCAACTCACGCCACCGCTGATGGCGATGACCTTTTGGCATTGATCTCTGGCGGCAGCCAGAGTTTTTTCCACCAGCACATCGACCACGGCTTCCTGAAACGAGGCGCATACGTCGTTGAGCACGGCTTCATCCGCGAGATTTAACTTGGGCAGAAGATAGAGCACTGAAGTCTTCAATCCGCTGAAGCTGAAATCAGATCCGCCGCCCAACATGCTGCGCGGGAAGTCGTAGGCCTGGCGATTTCCGGAGCACGCATGTTGATCGATCTCGGGGCCGCCGGGGTAGGGGAGCGCGAGCATCTTGGCCACTTTGTCGAAGGCTTCGCCAGCGGCGTCATCGCGAGTTCGGCCCAGCACTTCGTATTCGCCAACGCCGCGCACTTGCACCAGCATCGTATGACCGCCGCTGACGATGAGGGCGAGATGCGGCGGGATGGTGGCACAGGTCTGCGACCTGTGTGTAGCGCGGGCATCCTGCCAGTCGCTGACGAGTCCCGGCAGAATGCCCGGACTACACACCGGCTGCAAGCCGGTGCCACTCATAAAAGGCGAAAGTAGATGCCCTTCAAGATGATTGATGGCGAGAAACGGTTTATCTTCCGCAAGCGCGAGCGCCTTGGCCAGGGTGCTGCCGATCAGCAGCGAACTGACCAACCCGGGGCCGACTGTCGCGGCGAAGGCGCTGATGTCTTTTAGTGTGAGACCCGCGTCTGTCAGTGCCTGTTCCACCAGCGCACTGGCGTGCAGGACGTGATTGCGTGAGGCCAGTTCCGGAACCACGCCGCCGTGGATGCGATGAATTTCAATCTGCGAGGCGACGACGCTGCTGAGCACCGCGCCGTCGTCGCGCACGATGGCAACGGCGGTTTCATCGCACGAGGTTTCAAGACCGAGGATGCAGGTGGCACTCACGGTTTGCTGACATCCGGATCGTTGAGCTTGCGGATGATGTTGTTGATGGGTTTGGCTTCCTTGTCCTTGGATTCCGCTGGTGCCGCTGGGGCGCTGAACTGCTGATAGACCATGAGGCCTTTGAGCACATCGGTCGCGCGTTCGAGTTGCAGGTCGCCGAGGTTGGCGAGATCAAGGCTGCGCGCCTCGCCTGCGGCATCGCTCTGTCGCCACTGCGAGATGCGAAGTTCCTCTGGCGAAGTCAGTGCGGAGACGATGTTGGGTTCGACGCCGTTTTCATGGATCGTGCGGTGGCTCGGTGTGTAATATTTTGCCGTCGTCAGCCGCATAGCCGTGCCATTTTTCATGGGCAGGATGGTCTGCACCGAGCCCTTGCCGAAGCTGGTGGTGCCCACGATGATCGCGCGTTTCAAATCTTGCAGCGCGCCGGCGACGATTTCCGCGCCGCTGGCACTGCCCTGGTTGATGAGCACGCACATGGGATACCGGCGCAGGGGCTTGCCTGTGCGCGCGGGAGTGCGATAGGGCGGCGCGTTCTGCGAAGCCACGCGGCCCTCCGTGGTGACGACAACCGTGTTGGGCAGAAGAAACTCACCGCAGACTGCGACCGCGGAATCGATCAAGCCACCGGGATTGTTCCGCAGATCGAGCACGAAGGCATTCATGCCCTGCTTCTCCAGCTTGTCGAGTTCGTCGCTCAGGTCTTTCGCGGTTGCCTGCGTGAACTGAGTGAGTCGCGCGTAGCCGATCTTCCAGGGCGCGGCCATTTTATCGTGGAGCAGCATGGCATCGCGCACGGAGCTTTCCTGCAGGGCCGAACGGGTGAGGTTGAAATCAAGAAACTGCTTCGTGCCTGGGCGGCGCACCGTGATGCGCACCGCTTCGCCTGCCTTGCCCTTGAGATGTTGCACAGCTTCCATGGTGCTCATGCTGTCGGTCAGCACCTCGCCGACGCGAATGAGTTGATCGTTGGGCAGCACCCCGGCCTTGGCGGCCGGGCCGTCTTCCTCGACGGTGATGATGGTGAGCGTGCCGCTGCGCAAGGCGATGGTGATGCCCACGCCCTCGCTGGTGTCGCGTTGCTCCTGCTGCATTTCCTCGAAGAGTGACCGACCCATGTATTCGCAGTGTGGATCGAGTTTTTTCAACATGCCATCCAGCGCGCCTTCGATGAGCTGGTCGTAGGTGACATTTTTTTCATCGACATAGTTCTGCCGGATCATTTCCATGGCGCGCGTCAGCAGCTCAAGCTGCGGATATGCGGAGTCTTTCGCGGATGCGGGCACTGGATCCTGGGCGAACAGGTGCGCGCCGAGGAGGCAGAGCTGCAGAGCAAGGCAAAGGCATTTCATGCGTGCAGTATGGAGGAGACGGGCGGCGGTGGCATCTGAAAAATGAGCGAAGCAGAGCACGGGGGTGATCCGGTCATTAATCTTGACTACCGAGCACATTTGAGCACATTTGAGCATGGCTGATTCAACGGTTCTTTTTCGTGCTCGTGTTCCCGTCAGGCGATTGCGTCGGGCCGAGAAAATTCTCGGCAAGCTGGGCATGAAGCCGGGCGATGCGTTCAATATGATGCTCGCCCAGATCGAACTGCGGGAGGGGCTTCCTTTTGAGGTCGGTCGGACTGGGCAGCCCTTGCTCTCTTCCGAGGAGCAGGCGGATGCATGGAGGGAGGCGTTCGGTGCCTATTGAACCGCAGCCGGGCGAGGTTTGGTTTGCGGAGCTGGGCATGGTGGAAAAGAGCCGCCCGGTTCTTGTGCTCGCTTTTCCCCAGGCGAGCGATGCACGTGCGCTGGCGGTCGTGGCTCCG
>VFKE01000178.1 GCA_009885695.1 Verrucomicrobiota bacterium
AGTTTCCGCTGTTCGCTCGACAGGGTGACGCCAGTGGTTTTTAGATTCATGCCGGACCATGGCAGGAAAATATCTATTGTCTAGACATTTCTGCGACAGAACACTAGATGCGGGATTAGATTGCCCGCTAAATGACACGAAATGAAGTGGTCCCGACAGTGACCTGATTCACCAGCGGGGTGAAGTGAGCAATCAGTTCATGCCCCTCAATTTTTGTTTGTTTTGCGTGTTTCGCGGGTTCCATCTCTGGATTTAGGATCAAGGGGTGCGCCAGCTATCAGCCATCGACTTTCCTTTCCAGGGTAATTCTTGCGGGAAAGTTGCGTGCGCCAGCATCGCATGTAGTCTCGAAATCCATGTGCTGACGCACAGCCTGTTTACTTATGTTTGAACTCGAAAACCTTTTCCAAGAAGCACTCATCCAGCGTTGTAAATTGATTCAGTGAAAGGCACAGACGCATGAAACTGCCCAACGCTCATTCAGCAACCGTGCCGGAGCGGAAGGTGACGCATTATTTGCTCAATGCGGCACATCCTGCCGGCGGGAGCTAGGCGGCGTTCTTTCTGCGTTTCGGATTCACGGCAGTGGAGTGGCCTGTGCTTGTCGCAGCCCTGCTGCGGCATGCGCGAGACAACGAAGTGACGGAGACGGAGGACACACCGCACGGCATCCGCTACGTCGTGGAAGGACTGATGCGAGCACCTGATGGCTCAACCTTGAATGTTCAGAGCGCATGGTATATAGATCCGGGTGATGACGCGCCCCGTTTTGTGACCGCACATCCATTGCCAAAACCATGAACTCCATCAACGAACTCGATTGTGTGGCGCTGACTTGCGACCTGCCTGCACATGGGCTGATGCGTGGCGATGTGGGCACAGCCGTGATGGTGCATGGCGATGGCTCGGCGTTCGAAGTTGAATTTGTCGGTTACGACGGTCACACCGTCGCGTTGTTGACTCTGGAACGCGCCCAAGTTCGCCCGCTCCAAACACACGACATTCCGCACGCGCGGGAACTGTTGCCCGCCTGACCGCATTCTCGTCGCGAAGCGTTCAACTCTTTGATCTTACACGTCCAAAGATCCTACTCATCATCCTTCCCGCTCGCCTGCAGTGCGGCGACGACTGAGAAATCCTCCAGCGTCGTGGTGTCGCCCTTTACGACACCACCGGCGACGACTTCCTTCAACAAACGGCGCATGATTTTTCCGCTGCGCGTTTTTGGAAGCGCAGCGGTGAAGCGCACGTCGTCGGGTCTCGCGATGGCACCGATGACGTTGCCGACGTGCTTTTTTAATTCGGCGGCGAGGGCATCGCTCGGTTGCACGCCGGCTTTCACAGTGACGAAGACGACGACGGCCTGGCCTTTGATCTCATCGGGACGGCCGACGGCAGCGGCCTCAGCGACGGCTGGATGGCTTACGAGCGCGCTCTCAACTTCAGCGGTGCCGAGGCGGTGACCGGAAACGTTGAGCACGTCGTCGATGCGACCCAGGATCCAGAAGTAGCCGTCTTCATCGCGGCGTGAACTGTCGCCGGCGAGGTAGATGTTTTTGTAAGTGCTCCAATAGGTTTGCTGATAGCGCTCGGCATCGCCATAGATGGTGCGCAGCATGGAGGGCCAGGGTTTGCGGATGACGAGCTTGCCACCTTCGTTGGGGCCGACTTCATTTCCGTCTTCATCGAGGATGGCCGCGTCCACACCGAAGAAGGGCAGCGTAGCAGTGCCGGGCTTCGTGGGCGTGACGCCAGGCAATGGCGTGATCATGATGGAACCAGTCTCCGTCTGCCACCAGGTGTCCACGATGGGACAGCGTCCGCCGCCGATGACGGTGTGATACCACATCCAGGCTTCGGGATTGATCGGCTCGCCCACGCTGCCGAGCAGTCGCAAGGTGGAGAGGTCATATTTGTTTGGATGTTCGTCGCCCCATTTGATGAAGGCGCGGATCGCCGTGGGTGCGGTGTAGAGGATGGTGACCTTGTGCTTCTGAATGATCTCCCAGAACCGTCCGAAGTGCGGGGTGTCCGGCGCGCCTTCATACATGAGCGCGGTCGCTCCATTCGCGAGCGGGCCATAGACGATATAGCTGTGACCCGTGACCCAGCCGACGTCGGCGGTGCACCAATAAACATCGTCGTCACGCAGATCGAAGACGTATTTGCTCGTGCAATAGGTGCCCACGAGATAGCCGCCGCTGGTGTGCAGGATGCCCTTGGGTTTGCCGGTGGAGCCGCTCGTGTAGAGGATGTAAAGCGGATGCTCGGCATCAAAACCTTCCGCCGGACAATTCGCGTCCACCTTCGCGACTTCATCATGCCACCAGGTGTCCCGACCGGCCTGCATGGCGATCTCCTGACCGGTGCGCTTCAGCACGATGACCTTTTTAACATTGGATTCTCCGCTGCTGAGGGCGGTGTCCACATGCGGCTTCAGCGGCACAATCTTGCCGCGACGCCAGCCGCCGTCCGCGGTGACGATGGCGATGGCACCGCTATCGTGCAGGCGATCCTTGATGCTTTCCGCGCTGAAGCCGCCGAAGACCACACTGTGCACCGCGCCGATACGGGAGCAGGCCAGCATGGCGATAGCCGCTTCCGGCACCATCGGCATGTAGATCAATACGCGGTCGCCAGACTTGATGCCCTGCGCTTTGAGTACGTTGGCAAACTTGCAGACTTCCACGTGAAGCTGCGCGTAGGTCAGCGTGCGGGTGTCACCGGGTTCGCCCTCCCAAAGGATGGCCACCTTCTCCTTGCGGTGCGTCGTCAGATGACGATCTACGCAGTTTTCTGAGACATTGACTTTAGCGCCGACGAACCACTTCGCGAAGGGCGGCTGCCAGTCGAGCACCTTGTCCCACCTCTTCTGCCAGGTCAGCTCCGAAGCCTCGCGCGCCCAGAAGGTGTCTGGTGAGTTGATCGATTCCGCGTGGAGTTTTTTATATTCATCCATGCTGCTGATGCGGGCTTTGGCCTGAAATTCAGCGGACGGCGGAAAGACGCGGTTTTCGATCTGGAGTGATTTGAAGTCAGTGCTCATGGATAGGTGGCGGGTGTGTGGTGCGGGTGCTGAGTGTGGAAAAGGACACGCGGGGAGTCAAGGCGCAGTCATTGTCTCTTTACTTTCGGCACCTACAAGCCCTTCGATTTTCTCTTTTAGTTTTGTGTATTCCGGCGAACTAAAATCAAAACCAATCAAGTCCTCAGTGGAACTTCCGCATGGAATCGCCGCGTTCATGCAAAGGAAACAAATTTTAGCGCTGCTGATCTGCCTTCCCTCCATCAAAAAACGGAGTGCGTGATGAGGAATATGACACGATGCGCCGTCCTCAATTACGATTTGGGAGCGCCAAAGTTCAGTAAACGATTGCGCATCTCGCCCTTTCAGGATCACGGATTTGACTTCATAGAGCTTGTTATTAGCATCCACCTTGCCAAACGGTTCCTGACCAGGAAATTGTGGCTCGTATTTCAATCGCATCACCACAACTTCATCAACCGCAGGAAGCTGTTTCACTTGGGTTTGGATCGCGTTGATCAAAGCATTGTGCTCTCGTTCTTTCTGCCACTCATTCAGGCTTTCGCGGAGAGAATCGCGCTGCAACCAGGCAACCGCGCCTGCGATCAATGCAAAAGCACCGAGGGCAACGAAGATAATACGCAGGAACCTTTTCATGGTGTGTTGAGCCATGATGACGGCATTGAGTCTACTGGTCAATGATCGCCCGAAGGGGTTTCCTTGTGCCTGTTGCCTTTTGCCTTGTGCCTTGTAGCTTGGTGCGGGTCGGCCGGGGGCTGTCGCTGCCATTTGCCGCAAGGCGTTTGGGAGAGGAAAGTCCGGACACCATAAGGCAGCGTGCCGCTCGCAAGGGTGGGGGCTGGCGTCGCAAGCCGCCGGTCACGGAAAGTGTCGCAGAAAATATACCACCGTGCGGAGCAATCTGCGCGGCCAGGGTGAAAAGGCGAGGCAAGAGCTCACCGCTCCGACCGCAAGGAAGGAGGCAGGACAAACCCCACGCGGTGCAAGACAGAACAGAGGAAAGGCCCGCCTGGCCGCAATCCCGCGCAAGCGGGAGGAACCCCTCGGGTATTAGTCGCACCCCGCGCAAGCGGGGCTCGCGGGCCGCAAGACTCGCGTCGAGAGAAATGACCGCCACCCCGCCAGCAATGGCGGGGCACAGAATCCGGCTTACACCGGCCGACCCACCCTCTCTGCCTGGAATGATAAAAAATCTTTTTTTGGCTGCTCGGAGTGGCGTGCTACGGATGCTCATGCAAAAGCTCTTTGTCGCCACCGGCAACCGTCACAAGACAGACGAAATACGCGCCATGCTCGGCGCTGGATGGGTGATCGATGATCTCAGCACGCATCCTCATCTGCCGCAACCGGAAGAGACTGGCGCGACTTTCGCGGAGAACGCTGCCATCAAAGCGTTGGCCGCGAGTCGCGCCCTTCCGGGGATGCTGGTTTTGTCCGATGATTCCGGATTGGAGGTGGATGTGCTGGGCGGCGCTCCTGGCGTGAAGTCCGCGCGTTATGCCGGAGAAGGTGCCAGCGATGCGGACAATCGCAAGAAGCTGAAGGGCGAGCTAGACCGGTTGTCGCGACAGGGGGTTGCGCAACCATTTACGGGTCGCTTCCGCTGTTGCATGTGTCTGGCAAAGAACGACGCGTCGCTGGGTGTATTCGACGGTTCGGTGGAAGGCCGGTTACTCTTGAGCGAAGAAGGCGCAGGCGGCTTCGGATACGATCCGCTGTTTGTTCCCGATGGTTTCAAGAATAGTTTTGGTGTCTTGCCTGCCGAAACAAAAAACAGTTTGAGCCATCGCGCCCGCGCGCTGGCAAAAGTGGCGGCATGGCTTGCTTCCACCATGCCGGCCAATTGAATCGATTTCCCTTTGAAGATTGATCGTTCAACTGCTTTATCATCCCACCATGCTCGACTCCGATTCCCAATCCTTCCTGCTCGATTACCTAAACACGCCCAGCCCCACCGGCTTCGAGTGGCGCGGCCAAAAGAAATGGGTCAACTATGCACGGCAGTTTTCTGATCGGGTGGAGAATGACGCTTACGGCACCGCATGGGCCACTCTGGAAGGGTCGGCGAAAAAACCCAAGCGCATCATGCTGGAGGCACATGCCGACGAGATCGGATTCATGGTGAAGACGATCACGAAGGAAGGATTTATCAACCTCGATCGCGTCGGCGGCAGCGATGTCGCCACGGCGCGCGGCCGACGCTTGGACATTCTGGGCGACAAGGGTGTCGTGCGTGGCATCATCGGGAACACGGCGATTCACATTCGTGACCGGGAGAACGAGAAAGCGCCGCAGGTTCACGAGCTCCATGTCGATATCGGCGCGAAGAACGAAAAAGAAGTCGCCGCCGCAGGTGTGCGCGTGGGCCATGCGGCCGTGTATGCGGACGCTGCGGAATTACTCGGGAAAGATCTCCTGCTGGGGCGGGCATTGGACAACCGCATGGGCGGCTTCATCATCGCCCAGGTCATGAAGCGGCTTCACGCTCGCAAGTCGCGCATCGCCAGCACCGTCATCGCGGTGAACGCCGTGCAGGAGGAAATCGGCGGTCACGGCGCGAAGATGGTGACGCACCGGCTCATGCCTGATGTGGCGGTGTGCCTCGATGTGACACATGCGACAGACACGCCCGGCATCGACAAGGCGAAGCATGGCGCAGTGAAGCTCGGTGCCGGGCCCAGCATCACCCACGGCACCTGCAATCATCCCCAGGTCGTCGAGCGCCTGATGCGCGCCGCGGAAAAATCGAAAGTTAAACTCCAGCACGAGTCGTCCTCGCGCTACAGCGGCACGGACACGGACGAAATATTTCGCGTGCAGCACGGTATTCCCAGCGGCTTGATCTCGCTACCGCTACGTTATATGCACTCCGTCGTCGAGATGGCCAGCCTCAAGGACGTGGAGCAGGTCATCCAGGTGTTGATCGCGTTCGTCGAGAGCGTGAAGCCGGACGACGAGTTTATCGTGAAACTGTGAGCCACGGTAGGCCACGATAAGAAAAGCAACAAGTTCAACGGTGTCACAATCTGGCTCAATCCGGCTCAATCATTTTTGTATCCGGCTCGGCGCTCCAAATGTGATAAGTAAAGCAGGGGGAGCCAAGATATTGGCTCCGCCCCTCATCAAACGCGGCACTCGTCGGTGCTGGATCAAACGATGCGCCTCCACATCACCTGAACCCACGAGGCGCGCTCCCAGAACCCTGACGTCCGCGATCACCTCCGAAACGCTGGCCACCTCTTCCGCCTTGCGATATTCCTTGACGTTGACCGTGTTGCTGACGCCGTGGCTCACGGTGGTCATCCGCCGAAGGCGGCGGCGGTGCGGCGTTGTAGTCGAAGCCTTCGGCGCGCTTGCGCACCAGGCCGCGACCGATAAAGCGTTCGAGGCTGCGCAGCGCGCCCTGGTCTTCGTGGGTAATGAAACTGATGGCGTCGCCGATGGCCAGCGCGCGACCGGTGCGGCCGATGCGGTGCACATAATCTTCCGAGTGCATCGGGAAATCAAAGTTCACGACGTGGGAGATGCCATCCACATCGATGCCGCGCGCGGCGATGTCCGTGGCCACGAGCACGCGCACCGCTCCGCTCTTGAAATCCGCCAGAGCGCGAAGCCGCTGGTTCTGCGAACGGTTTGAATGCAGTGTTGCGGTTTTCACGCCGTAGCGCTCCAGGTATTTGGCGATCCGGTCCGCGCCGTGCTTCATTTTTGCGAAGACGAGAACGGTGTTGAATGCAGGATCGACCAACAGATGAAGCAGGAGTGAATTCTTGAGATGCCTCGGCACTTCATAGACAATCTGCGTGACGGTTTCCGCAGGATTCGACCGGCGGCCGATCTGCACTGTCTTGGGATGTTGCTGGAACTCGTGCGTCAGAACTTCGATTTCCTTCGACAGCGTGGCGGAGAACATGAGCGTCTGTCGTTTGCGCGGCAGCGCTTTCACGATGCGGCGCATGTCGGGCAGGAAGCCCATGTCGAGCATGCGGTCGGCTTCATCCAGCACCAGATATTCCAGCGCTTTGAAGTTGGCGTGTCCCTGGTTCATCAAATCGAGCAAACGTCCAGGCGTGGCGATGACTAAGTCCGCGCCGCGCCGCAGCGCATCGATCTGCGGACGCTCGCTGACACCGCCGAAAACCTTCGTCACATGCAGAGGGAGATGGCTGGCGTAGGCGCGCACGTTTTCTTCAATCTGCACGACCAGCTCGCGCGTAGGAGCGAGCACCAGCGCCTTGATGCCGCGCATCGGACCCTGGCCGGTGATCTTGGCGAGGTGGGTGAGGATGGGGAGCGTGAACGCCGCGGTCTTGCCGGTGCCAGTCTGTGCGATGCCGATCACATCATGTCCTGCAAGCACCTGAGGAATCGCTGCGGCCTGAATGGGGGTTGGCTCAGTGTAGCCGGCGTCCTTGATGGATTGAAGAATGCGCGGGTCGAGTCCGAGGGTGCTGAAGGGCATGGGACGCGAACTATGCCGCTTTCACAGGCGTTGGCACGACAATTCGCCTTCTTTGTTTCAAGGCGACTTCAATTTTTGCGCGAGTTTATTTGGTCGAACCGAATATAATTTGCCGGCCAGTCTGAAGATGCAATCACGGAGCCGCTCGCGTTCCGGTTGGATGTGCTTTGCCGCAGTGGGCTGACTTTCGATGATGATTTGCCAGTCGTGATCCTGTCCCAGCCACCGCCCGAGCCTGTGCGCGCGACGAATGCGGCGCGTCATTCCCGGCGCGCGATGCAGCGCGAGGGACTGGTAGTAAAGTTCCTTGACCGGCCTGCGCCACGCATGGAGGCGCGCCGGATCGGGGTCAGTGAGACACTCCTTCATCTGCTTCCGGCCTGCACGGTAGGTTTTCACATAGGCATCGCGCACCTCCTTTTTTGTCAGTCCGTCGAGCATTTCAGCTTCCAACAATTGTGTCAGGCGCGAGACTTCGTCCAAGAGCGCGGATGTCGCCCGCGGTATTGCGCGCGATTTGCGAGCAAAGCCCATCTCCGCGGCGACTTGAGCATCCCGTTGTAAGGCGAACGCGTTCTTCAGTCCTTTTGCGCTGGCGAGGATCACGCGGCGCGATCGCGCTGGTATGCGCGGTCCAACGAGATGCACGATGGCGGAGAGCTTCTTCATGCGCGTGCGTAATGCGTGAATCGCGCGTTTGGGATGATGCGGAATCTTTTCCAGATCAAGTCGTGACTGCAGGGCGAGTTGGAGCAGCAGCTGCCGGAAGTCGCGGGGGAGGTTGCGTCCTTTGTTGATCCCGGGCTTCATGACTTCGAATGCTCGCGTGGCTTGTCTCCTTTAGCAATCAAGATCCATCCCCTTATCGGGAAAGCAAAGTATCGCGGATACTTCAACGAAAAACTGGCGCGCCAGCAGGCCGCGGACCTCAAGCGCGAGGGGATTGATGTTTGCCTCGACGGAGTCCGCGTTTACTCCACGCCCGGCGGCTTTGCCGATCCGGTGCTTGACTCGGACAGGAAAGTCTGCGGCTGATTGCAGTCTGTCTGCATTAATGTGAAGCCCAACATTATCTCCTGCTAATCCCTCACATCTGGTTTGAATCTTCTGATTTGCCAAGAAATTTGCCCTCCCTGTCCATCGTGCTAGTTTACCTGTCCCAATCGTAATTTTTCACCATGGGCAAAACACTCTTCACCAAAGTCTGGGAATCGCATTCCGTCGCCACGCTTGCCAACGGGCAGACGCAGCTTCTCATCGACACCCATCTGATCCACGAAGTCACCAGCCCGCAAGCCTTCGGCATGTTGCGCGATTTGAAGCTGAAAGTAGCCTACCCGCAGCGCACCTTCGCCACCGTGGATCATATCGTGCCGACCGACAATCAGGTCTCGCCCTTCTCCGATCCGCTCGCGGAAGAAATGATTCAGGAGTTGAACCGGAACGCCAAAGAGTTCGGCATCACCTATTTCAATCTCGGCAGCGGCAAGCAGGGCATCGTTCATGTGGTCGGGCCGGAACAGGGCATCACGCAGCCGGGCACGACCATTGCGTGTGGCGACTCCCACACGGCGACGCACGGCGCGTTCGGCGCGATCGCCTTCGGCATCGGCACCACCCAGGTGCGCGATGTGCTGGCGACGCAGACCATGGCGCTCGGTTCCATGAAAGTCCGCCGCATCAATGTGGACGGCAAGCTGAAGCCCGGCGTTTATGCCAAAGACGTGATCCTGCACATCATCCGCCTGCTTGGCGCGGGCGGCGGCAAGGGCTATGCTTACGAATACGGCGGCAGCGTGCTCTACGGCTTCTCGATGGAAGAACGCATGACGATCTGCAACATGAGCATCGAAGGTGGTGCACGCTGCGGCTATGTGAATCCGGACGAGAAGACTTTCGAATATCTCAAGGGACGCCCGTATTCACCGAAGGACGGCGCATGGGACCAGACAGTCGCTGCATGGCGCGCCGTCGCTTCCGACAAGGATGCTGTTTACGATGATGTTGTGAACATCAAAGCCGAAGATGTACCACCGACTGTCACTTGGGGCGTGAGCCCCGATCAGGCCATCGCCGTCACGGAGAATGTTCCCACGGAAGCCAGCGCGACGAACGATTCCCAGCGCGAATCCATCAAGGAAGCGCTGGAATACATGAAGCTGCCCGCAGGACAGCCGATCAAGGGCACGAAGATTGATGTCGCCTTCGTCGGCAGTTGCACCAATGGCCGCCTGAGCGATTTCCGCGAAGTGGCGAAGTTCCTCAAGGGCAGAAAAGTGGCTGGGCACGTCAAAGCCATTGCTGTTCCCGGCAGCCAGATTGTGGACGTGCTCGCCCGCCAGGAAGGTCTCGACAAGGTGTTCACCGACGCTGGGTTTGAATGGCGCGGTGCGGGCTGCTCCATGTGTCTGGCGATGAATCCGGACAAGCTCATCGGCGATCAGCTCTGCGCTTCATCATCGAATCGTAACTTCAAAGGCCGCCAGGGAAGTCCGACCGGTCGCACGATCCTGATGTCGCCCCTCATGGTCGCGGCTGCGGCGGTCACGGGCGAAGTCGCCGACGCACGCGAAGTCTTCGGGCTGAGCGCCTGATCCAGGAGCACTTGCTTGTTGGCCGTCATTTTTTTCTTGCCGATCCAGTCATAAGCTGTCTTAATCAAGCAAGGAGGATTCATGAGCACCGAGCCGAAACACCTTTCTAAAACTTTCGGACGGCTGAAGATATCGAGCCTTTTCGTCATGATTGGCTTTGGTATCGCGGCCATTGGATTCCTCCTGCTGCCGGTCGCCATCGGCGTATTCCCGATCGCACCCATTATCATTGTGGCTGGCTTTGGCCTGTCGCTCTTCGCCCACTTCAGCAGACGCATTCGCGCTCTGATCATCAAGAAAGTCCGCAAAGAAGAACGGCTCGGTCACTTCGACGACTAGCGGGCCGTCCCAGGCGGCTCTGTGAAACGCTGAGCGCGAATCGGAGCGTTCGTTTGCTGAGAGCTCTTTTTATGCTTATGCTGGCCTTCCCATGGCCCTCGCAAAAGTCACTCAAATCACCGGCACTGCCGTCCACGTTCCCGGTCAGGACATCGACACTGACCGCATCATTCCCGCCCGCTTCATGAAGTGCGTCACTTTCGACGGACTGGGCGAATTCGCCTTCTATGACGTGCGAAAAAATGCCGATGGCACTGATAAACCACATCCGTTGAATGACGCACGATTCAAGGGCGCAAACATCCTGCTCTGTGGCGCGAACTTCGGCTGCGGCAGTTCCCGCGAGCACGCCCCGCAGGCGCTCTACCGTTTCGGCTTCCGCGCCGTCATCGCAGAGAGCTTCGCGGAAATCTTCTTCGGCAACTGCACCACGCTCGGCATTCCATGCGTCGTCGCAAGCGCGCAGGACATTCAGGTGCTGGCGAACGAGATCGAACGCAATCCTAAACTCGAGGTCACGATTGATCTCAACGAGGAGAAAGTCTTTTTCGAAGATGAGGAAATGTCCATCAGCGTCTTGCATGCCGCGCGCGAAGCCCTGACCACCGGCCAGTGGGATCCGATCTCTGCGCTGCTGGACAACAAGGACAAGGTGGACGCGAAGATTCGCGAATTGGGCGTGGTGTGATTGGGATCGATTCCGGGTTCGGCTTGTCACGAAGAAATCTTGTGCCATTTTTAGATATGAGTGTTCGCACGGAATTCGTCACCAACTCTGTCGGTAAACGCGTCGCTGTATTGCTGGACTTGAAGTCATACGCGCGCCTCAAGGAAGCTGCCGAAGACCTCGCCGATATTCGCGCCTACGATAAGGCCAGACCGCGCGCCATTGCCGAGGTCAAGCGCGGACAATCTGTCACGCTTGCGCAACACCTTGAATCCAAGGTTGGGCGCACTCGATGAACTACACCATTGTCCTGCCGCGCTCGGTGCAGAAGCAGCTCGCCAGGCTGGACTCACAAGTCACGACACGAATCGAAGTTGCCCTTCTAGGATTGGAAGTTAATCCGCGACCGGCAGGCGCAACAAAACTCAAGGGCCGGAATGGCTGGCGTATTCGAATCGGTGATTATCGTGTCATCTATGAAATCCATGATCGCATTTTACAGATCATTCTTATTCAAATAGGACATCGTCGCGAAGTGTATCGCAATTCATAATCCTGCCTCCACTCGAAATGTCTGGCAACTCCACCGACCCCCTTTTCGTCATCGGCCATCGCAATCCGGATACGGATGCGATTTGTTCCGCCATTGGTTACGCGGCGTTTCTCCGGGTCTCGCGTGGTGACAATGCCATCCCGGCGCGCTGCGGTGACTTGAGTGTGCGCACGGAGTGGGCCTTGAACCAGGCGGGCGTGCCCGTGCCCAAGCTTCTCATGGATGTCCGGCCCACGGCGGGAACGGTTTGCCATAAAAATGTCATCACGGCAAAACGCGGGGAAACTTTTCTCTCCGTTTATCGCCAGATCATCGAGCATGGATTCCGTGGCATTCCCGTGGTGGATGATGGAGGACGTATCGTCGGGATGCCCACGCTGCTGGAACTGGCGCAGTTATTCATGCCAGCGACTGCGGGTGACGCCGATGCCAACCGTCATGTGCGCACCAGCGAAGCTAATATGCTGGCTGCGCTCGACGGCACCTTCCCCAAGAACTGCAGCCCGGGCACCAATGTGGAAAATCTCATCCTTATGGTCGCGGGTTCCAGCCTGGAGACTTCGCAGACGCGACTGTGCCGTTTTCCGCAAGCAACGGTGCTCTGCCTCGTCGGCGACCGACCCGATGTGCAACGCATGGCCATCATGAATCATGCGCGATGTCTTGTGATCACGGGCGGATTTGAAGTGGATGATGAGATCGCCACACTGGCAAGGAAACATAATGTGCCCGTCATCCACACTCGCTTCGACACCGCGAGCGCCGCGCAGCTCGTGCGCTTTTCGCGGCCCATCGCGGATGCGCTGCATGACGACTTCCTGCGCTTCAGCGCCAAGATGCCGCTGAAGGAAATCATTGCCGCCGTGCATGATTCGCACCAGCCGCTGTTCCCCGTGATTGATGAGGACACCGGGGCGCTGCTTGGAGTATTTTCGAAATCAGATCTCGTGGATGTGCCGCGCGCCAGGCTGGTGCTGGTGGATCATAATGAATTCTCCCAAGCCGTGACCGGCGCGGACGAAGCGGATATTGTCGAAGTAATCGACCATCACCGGCTCAGCGGCAACCTTCGCACCAAGGAACCGGTGCGCTTCATCAACGAGCCCGTGGGCAGCACCAGCACCATCGTGGCGATGATGTATCGCCTCCGCAACATGCAGCCGGACCGGGCCATTGCGCTCTGCCTTTGCGCCGGCCTGATTTCCGACACGCTCAATCTCACCTCGCCGACCACGACCGACACCGACCGCGAAATCCTGCCCTGGCTCGCCAACATCGCGGGCATCGACGTGAAAGAGTTCACGACAGGTTTCTTCGCAGCTGGCAGCATGTTGCAGGACAAGCCTGCGTCCCAGGCACTGGAGAGCGACCGCAAGGAATTCGATGAAAGCGGCTGGCGCTTCAGCCTGTCTCAGATTGAGGAGCTTGGACTGTCCGAATTCTGGAAACAGGAGGACGCGCTTCAGTCCGCGCTGACGCAACTGGTTGTGGATCGAAAGCTCCACTTCGCTGGACTGCTGGTCACAGATATCACACGGCACAACAGCGTGCTCATCGTCGCCGGAGATGAACGCGTCGCGGGCGCGATTGAATATCCGCAGATGAAGCGCGGCGTGTTTGAATTGAAAGGCGTGGTGAGCCGGAAGAAGCAGCTCCTGCCTTATGTGTGCCGGCTGGTGGGAAAAATGAGCGCGGGATGACCCGGGCTGCGGCACCTGCTTATCTCCGTCGTTTCCCTTTCCTGCCGAACATGATAGCCTTGGCGCGATCTTCATTGTCGAGCACCGTCGTGAACTTGTAGGCGAAGTTGTCGAGCTTTTTACGCTCGATGGTCTGGCCGATGAGGCGCTCGATGGACTGGACGTAGGGAATTTCCTCCGCGGAGAAAAGCGTGAAGGCATCGCCTTCTTTCTTCGCGCGTCCGGTGCGGCCGATGCGGTGAACGTAGTCTTCGCTGTGCTCGGGCACCATGTAGTTCACGACGTGGGTCACGCCGCTGATGTCGAGCCCGCGCGCGGCGACATCGGTGGCGACGATGATCTCGACCTTGCCGTCACGAAAATCCTGCAAGGCCTTTTCCCGATCGCGCTGGGCGATGTCGCCGTGCATGACGGCGACCTTGTGTTCGCCATCGCGCTGGATGGCACCAAAAAGGCGGTCGGCATCCATCTTAGTGCGAGTGAAAATCATCACGCTGTGGAAATCGGTGCGGCGCAGAAGTTCGAGGAGAAGTTCCTCGCGCTGATCGCGGGCCACAGGATAGAGATAGTGACTGACGGTTTCCGAAGGTGAAAAGCGGATGCCGACTTCCGCGGTCTCCGGTTCGCGCAGCGCCCACTCGGCCAGTCCTTTGATCTGCGGCGGCATGGTGGCGGAGAAGAAAAGCGTCTGGCGGGAGCGCGGAATCTTTTCCACGATGCGACGGACATCGGGAAGAAAGCCCATGTCCAGCATGCGATCCACTTCGTCGAGGATGAGAATTTCGATGGTGTCGAGGTTGGCCGTGCCGTCGCCCATGAAGTCCAGCAAGCGGCCTGGCGTGGCAACGACAATATCCACCCCGCGCTCCAGACCTTCGCGCTGGGCACCATAGCCGACGCCGCCATGCACGAGCAGAGTGCGCAAGCCCGTGTGAACGCCGAGTCTTCCAAAATGCTCCACGACCTGGGCGGCGAGTTCCCGTGTCGGCTCCAGAATGAGGCAGCGCAGTTTCCCGGGCGGTCCGAGGCGCGTCATGGCGGGCATGCCGAACGCAGCAGTTTTGCCAGTGCCGGTCTGCGAGGCACCGATGAGATCCTTGCCCGCCAGTACGACCGTGGCGGCCTTGACTTGAATTTCAGTGGGAGATTCATAACCCATGTCGCGCACACCAGCGAGCACGGCGGGCGAGAAGCCGAGCGCTTCAAATGCTGCGGGATACGGACCGGGCGGGACGGCCGGTGGAGACGGCGGCGCTTCGGCGGCGAGTCGCGTCTGCGGACGGCGTGGTTCATCGTAATCGGCGCGGCGTGGACCACGTTCGCGACCACCGCTACCACGTGTCGGGCGGCCTCTGTCGCCATCCCGTGACGGACGTTCGCCGCGATGGGATGAATCATGCCGTTTCTCGCCAAGGGGCGGTTTGCGATCAGCGCGAGGCTTTGCCTCCGCATGTGGCGCAGGCTTTTTCGCGGCAGGCTTTTGTGCGTGAGGTTTTTCCGGATGTTTTTCGGCAGCCTCGGTGCGCTTCGGCTTTTTCTTTCCACCGACGATGCGTTTGATGCCTGCCTTGATGCGATGAAGGAGGGACTTTTTTTGCTCGTGCTTCTTCTGAGGCGTCACGGACTGGGTGTGATCGGAGGGGTTTTTGCTCAAGTCTTCCTATCTGCCAGATTTGGGGTTTGTGCAACTCCGGAGGCTTTTGCTTGCGGCCAGTCCCGATTCCGGCAGAATCGTCCCATGAAATCGTCTTCACTTTTTATTCTGATCGGATTGATCGCGCTGGTGACCGCCTTGAAGGCGGAGATCAAGGAACAGGCTGTGATCTATCAGGCCGGCGGCGTGACTTGCGAAGGCTGGAAAGTATCAGACGACGCGAAGACCGGCAGACAACCTGCGGTATTGATCGTTCACCAATGGACCGGATTGACTGACTACGAAAAAATGCGGGCGCGCATGCTGGCGGAGCTTGGGTATACGGTGTTCGCTGCGGATATCTATGGCCAGGGTGTCCGCCCAGTGCCTCCGGCATCGGGGAAGGAGGCGGGCAAATACAAGAGCGACCGGGCGCTCTACCGTTCACGGCTGAATGCCGCGCTGGATGTGATGCGACAGGATCCGCAGACTGATCCCGCTCGCATGGCGGCGATCGGTTACTGCTTTGGAGGCACCGGGGTGATCGAACTGGCGCGCAGCGGTGCGGATGTGAAAGCGGTGGTGAGTTTTCACGGCGGCCTCGATTCGCCCACGCCGGCGGATGGAAAGAAGATCAAGTGCAAAGTCCTCGCACTGCATGGAGCTGATGATCCGTTCGTGACTGCGAAGGACATGGCCGCCTTTGAAGAGGAGATGAAGGCTGCCAGTGTGGATTACAAGCGCTTGAATTATCCCGGAGCAGTGCACGCTTTCACTCAGAAAATGGCGGGGAGGGACAACTCAAAAGGTGTGGCCTACCATGCGGAAGCGGATGCGCAGTCCTGGGTGGCGATGAAGGAATTCCTCGCGGAATCCCTCAAGTGATGACTTGATCAGCTCGTCCACTCACAAGATGTTGTATAGGCTGAGTCAGGTGCATAGCCCTGTGAAATCATGACTGCCCCGGAGTCCTTGAACGCCGTGAGCGCTGCTGCGAGCTGTTGATAGGTGTATTGCTTCTTGATCGCGGCCATCGCTTCGGCGCAGAGTTGATCGCAACGCTCATTCCCATCATGACCCGCGTGACCCTTGACCCAATGCCATTTTACCTGATGCCGTGACGCGACAACATCCAGCGCGCGCCAGAGATCTTCGTTCTTGACCGGTTGTTTGCTGGCTGTTTTCCAGCCGTTCTTTTTCCATCCGGCCAGCCATTTGGTGATGCCGTTGCGGACATATTGGGAATCGGTGTGCATCTCCACCGCGCAAGACTTTTTCAAAAGGCTGAGCGCCTCGATGGCGGCACGGAGTTCCATGCGGTTGTTGGTTGTGGCCGGCTCGCCACCGCTGATTTCCTTGCGATGCTTGCCTGATTCTATGACCGCCGCCCAGCCGCCTGCGCCTGGGTTGCCGATGCAGCCGCCGTCTGTATGGACGATGACTTTAGATGGTGTCGATTCCATTGTGATTCATGGCAGGGAGAGAGTGATTGGCAAGTGTTACAGCCAACGCTAGCGTGACAGCGCGCGGTCAAAAGGAGCGGCGGTTTTCTACCGCCGACCAAAAACCCACCGCGTGAGCGGCAATAATTTGAAGCTCGTCATGCCGTGCGCGCTGCACGCAACCAACGTCATCATCAACCGATAAGTGCCGCTCTCGCGGTCGAAAACAACGGTGGTAGAAAACCGCCGCTCCTTGAAGCTGGGAGCCTTGAAGGGCGGCGGGGTCTCCAAATGTTGGATATTGAGATGCGACCCCATTTAACATTTACTTCGCGACCCCATTTACTTCGCGACCCCATTTACTTCGATGTTGAGTGAGTGCCTGCGGTCTTTAGAAAATGGCGGCGGGAGACAGCGTTGGAGTGCTGTGTTTGCTGCCAGGAAATTGCTTTTGTGGGTGCGGGCCGGAGTGGCCCAGCGCGCGCTGCGTAGCCGGGGAGTGAGGTGGAATGAACTGCTTAATAATTCCGGCGCAGCGCCGCGAACCACACGGCGGCCATTTTGTCCATGCCCGCCTGGCTGGGATGCACGCCGTCGGGCAGAAGGTCATCGGTCGTGAGGGCGGCGTGCATGTCCACGAGGGTGACGCGTTTCCCTGCGGCTTGCTGCGCGGCGACGACGGCGGGAAGCGAGGCGTTGTAGGCGTCCACGTTTTGCCAGCCTGCGCGCGGTGCCTTTTGCGGAAGGAGAGTGGCGACGAAAAGATGCGCGCTGCTGTGCTCGCCGATGGCGCGGATGAGTTTGTCGCGCGCCGGGGCATCGAAGCCGTTCGCGCCGGACAGCAGTAGAATCACGTCGGGGCGGTGCCTCCTCAGCACCTCGACGAGGCCGGGGACGATGACCTGCTTCACGCCGAGCGCGGCGAGCACGTCCGGCGTCGTCGGCACCACGCCGCCGGTGAGGATGCGGGCATTACTGAAGCCCGCGAGGCCGTGGTGATCGGGATCGAACTGCGGATCGACCACGCCGTCGCGCCCGTAGGCCGCGAACTTCAGCTCGCCGACGAAGTCATACGCCATGCCCGCCGCGCGCAGTTTGTTCTGCAATACTTTCCGCCACCCACCGTTGTCCGGATGCGGCAGGTCGGTTTTTTTGCCGTCCTTCTGCGCAAGTTGGGAACCGCGCGTGATGCTGTCGCCCAGCGGCAGAATGCGGAGCGGTTGGCGCGGCTCCGGGCCGGGCGGCACTGCCGGTCCGCCCGCTGTGGAGGCGCTCGATTCAGCAGCACTTGCGCCGAACGTGAGACTCATGATCCCGAGCGCGACCGCGGTGAGTTGAGAAACCAATCGGAGGGACCAAGAGGGGAGGCTCATGGATGGGAAAGCCTGGGTGTAGGGTTGGTGTTAGGAATTCGATTCCCGCAGTGCGCTCATTAAGGTTTGACGGCCACTTCCACGAAACGTCCGTAGACGTAGCGTCCCCTTTTATTGCTCCAGTCGCCGTGGTCGTAAATCACAAAGATTTTGTTGTCCGTCAGTGTTTCTTCCACCGCCATGTAATGTGTGGTCACATCGCCGGAGGTCATTCGAACAACATTGCCCCAGGTTTGCCCGTGGTCCTGGCTGAAGGCGAGATAGTTACCGTTCCAGAAATGTTCGGAATGTGGCCAGCACGCTCTCTGCGGGATGCGAACCCCGAAGGCCGCGACCAGTAATCCGCTGCGCAATTCAATCAACTCGGGGTCAACCACCGCGCCTCTCAGGTCGTCGGGGTTGTTCTCGTCCAGCAACTTTCCTTTTGACCCCCTGAAGTTACGAAAATGATCCACCCAAAGCTCCGTTCGATAAATATCGAGACCAGCAAACACGCGTGGACGATGCGGACTCCACGTCACCCCCTCGTCATCGGAAATCGACTCGCGCAATTCGCGACCTGTCCGCATCAGACAGATCAACCGTCCGGCGTTCGGACCCTTGCTCACGCGCGCCAGCACCGGTTCGTCGAACCCTTCCGTGCCGATGGCCGGATCAACCGCCACCGTCGAGACCAGTTTCCAGCGCTCTCCTCGATTCGTCGAGCGCGCCAGCATGACGCGCAACTTCATCATGCTCGGCATGTAAGTCGAAGGGGTTTTGTCGCCTTTGAGACGTCCGTAGAAGGTCGTCAACAAATCACCATTGGGCAGTTCGAGAATCCGGCGATGCAGGCGCTGCGCGTCGTGCGGATGGTTGTCATCATCCTTCGAACCATAAAAGTCAGCTCCCGGGATCTCAAAGACGACATCCTTCGGCCCTTCCAAAGTGCGCCAGTCATTCGTCGAAGTATAAAGTTGTCCGATGCCTTCATCTGGTTTCGTGCCCGGAGTGATGTAAGTATCCAGTGCGAGAATTGTCCCGTCGCGCAATTGCACCGCGCCGCCTTCCATGTTCAATCCATTTTCACCCGGCTTGAGCGGAATGATCGTCCACGTTTTGCCATCGTCACGCGAGATTCTCGTCTCCATCGCAGAGTGATAAACCATGCGCGAAGTTGGAAACGGCTTTTCTGGAACTTGAGCCTGCACCACCAGCGCGCCGGATGCCGTGCGCAACAGAGACGGCTGCAAACCACGCGGCAGGACCATGCGCTCCTCGCCGAAACTCAGGCGCAATTTGCCGTCAGCTTCAACCATCTCAGGGATATTTTGACGCGTTTCCGCAGCAACGGTCTTCGGGCCGGGGAGAGACAACACGGTCGCCAGGACGGTGGTGATTTGCAGAAAGGTGCGCGGTATTTTTTTCATAATGATATTGAGCATGAACTTTCTCTTGGCGGCGGCCTTACTTGTCAAGGAGTCGTTTTGGATCTGGCATGATCGTGCGATGAACTTACAAAGGGGCAGGCACGAATGGCACTAACTTAAGCATCATTATGCGGCCTTGGCACGGTGTTTTGGCGGGGCTGGTTCGCGGCGAAATTCGGCGCGCGGTCGCGTGAGCAATGAATAC
>VFKE01000185.1 GCA_009885695.1 Verrucomicrobiota bacterium
AGTTTCCGCTGTTCGCTCGACAGGGTGACGCCAGTGGTTTTTAGATTCATGCCGGACCATGGCAGGAAAATATCTATTGTCTAGACATTTCTGCGACAGAACACTAGATCGGCATGGATTTCGTCGCCATCAACTCGCGAACGGCTTGAACCGGATTGCCGCTGCGCATCAGCATCTCCCCCACCAGCAGGGCATCGACACCCGCGGCGGCCAGTCGACGCGCATCGTCCACTGACTTGATGCCGCTCTCGCTGACGAGGACAATGTCATCCGGGACCTCCTCAATCAGCGACTCCGTGGCCGCAAGATCTACCGTGAACGACTTAAGATTACGGTTGTTGATGCCGATGATGCGCACATCGGTCTCCAGGGCGCGATCGAGTTCCCGAAGGTCATGCACTTCCATCAACACATCAAGTTGAAAACCATGGGCAACCGCCAGCAGGTGCTCCAGGGTGGACTGGTCCAGCGCCGCGACGATGAGCAGGATGGCATCCGCCCCGGCCACCACCGCCTCGAAAATCTGAGCTTCGTGTATGATGAAGTCCTTGCGCAGGACGGGCACGCCGACCTCCGCGCGAATCGCGGTCAGATATTCGAGACTGCCCTGAAAATACTTTGCATCCGTGAGCACGGAGATGGCAGTCGCCCCGCCCTTCTCGTAGGCGCGGGCAATGGTGAGGTAATCGAAATCAGGCTGGATCACTCCCGCAGATGGGGATGCCTTCTTGATTTCGGCAATGAGACCGAGCTTCGAGTCATCAGTCCGCAGGGCGTCCGCCAGTGATCGGAAATCGTTTCGGGCAGCGGCGGCCATGCGCAGTTTTTCCGCACGCGGGAGCAGGTGCTGGAGTTCCGTGTGCTTGTGGGCAATAATCTCGTCGAGCTTGTTCATGAGGGAGGGCGGTGAGGGTAGCAAAGTTTTCGCCACTTTCGACTTGAAAGTCGACGCATATCCTTCAAGGTGCCCACACTTGTTTTTGCGGGTGTAGCTCAGTGGTAGAGCACTTCGTTGCCAACGAAGATGTCGCGCGTTCGAATCGCGTCACCCGCTCCAATTCCCAATCATGGAAAAATGGAATGCTGGAGATTTGCCCTTGCAGGGAGGCACCTATCTTTGCAGCCTGAATCGGCGTCGGCGAGATCGCTGTTCTTCCCGACATCACTCCAATGAGTCCATCATTCCAATCTTCCTGGCGTTGCAGTGGTGGAGCATAGCGGGTTCGAACCGCTGACCTCCTGCATGCCATGCAGGCGCTCTACCAACTGAGCTAATGCCCCCTGTGCGTTTTGGGAGTGTGAAGAATAGCCACGCCTGACGCAGTGACAAGCAAATTCTCCCTGCATGAATGCAAAAAAGCCCGCCCTGCTTAATCAGGACGGGCTTTTGCTTGAAGATGTGCGTGTGATTACTATTTCGGCTTCTTGACGCCAGTCTTCGCAGGCGTCTTGACAGACGTTTCCGTGACGGGTCTGGCAGCTGGGGCGCCATCTGCCGCGCCAGCCTTGGCCTTAACTTCTCTGACGTAACTGGCAATTTCATCATTAGTCGTCTTGATCATCGCTTCGGCCGTTTTAATCTGGCTGGCGTCGACATTCGTCTCGGCCTGTGCGAGTGCGTCAGCGGCAATCTTGTTTTTTCCGCCGGTGATGTCATTGGCCATCTTGAAAAAGACGTAGGCGCGCTGCCAGTCTGGCTTTGGTGATTCTCCCTTCGGAACAAATACACCGCGAGCGAAAAGGCTTCCAAGACGGAGATAGGCCTCAAGGCCGATGGCATCAGACTGGGATGCATCGCGAGGAGGCAATGCCTCTTTGGCAGCAGCATTGAGAACCGCTGCGCCGCGGTAAGCGTTCTTGTAGCAGTCGGCGGCGGCATAGAATGGATTTTCCTTATCCACGAGACCCGACTCTGTCACCACGCCATATCTGAGCCAGCCTTCTGGAAGTCCGGCGTTGGCGCTGCGGGAATACCAACCGGCAGCGGCGACGGGATCTTTAATCGTGCCGACACCGTTGATGTAGCTGTCGCCAATTTTTTGCATGGCCACATTCACGCCTGCCTGCGCAGCCTGCATGTAGAAAGAGAACGCCTTTTGGAGGTCACGGTCAACCCCGCGCCCCTGCTCATAAAAGATGCCGACATTGTAACTAGCTATAGCCATGCTGTTTTGTGCGGCAAGCTTGTAATAACTGAGTGCCATCCCGGCGTTGGGCACGACTTCAATTCTGTCGCTTTTTGGATCCAGTTGAACACCGGTGTCATACATGGATCCGAGGCGAAATTGTGCGAGGGCGTCGTTGCCCTGCGCGGCTTTCACATAATTCTCCACTGCTTTTGGGAAATCTTTTGGGACCACGCCTTCGATGCCCTGCTCATAGACTCCGCCCATTTTGCGCAAGCCGACCGGATTGTTGGCTTTAGCCAGTTCCTCGAACTGGGACACGGCGGCTCTCGGATCAGATTTCACCTCGATCGCACCCACCTTTTCGCCCCTGGCGTCAGCCTTCCCCCCCACCTTGCCACCCTGGAGATATAAAGAGCCCAGTGTGTCAAGCGCAGTGGCGTTGCCATCCTTGGCAGCTTTCTTAAGCAACTCGAAGCCTTTCGCGTCGTTCTGCTTTTCCGGGCCACCGGCACCCAAATAAAGCTGGCTGAGCATATAGTTGGCGTCGACATCACCCTTATCGGATGCGCTAACTAGAAGCTTTTCCGCGGCGGTGGCATCACGGGGTTCGCCGGCCATGCCGTTGAGGTAGATTTGCGCCATGTTGCGGCGGGCGGCGTTTAGCCCACCATCGGAAGCCTGCTTGATGAGCTTCACCCCTTCTCTTTGCTTCTCCGGTTCGCGCGAGGACGCGGCGATAATATAGCCCAGGTTGTTCATCGCCTGCAACTGCCCCTTGCTGGTGGCTGCTGTGTAGTATTCGACGACCTTCTCCATCTGCCCCTGCTGGTTGCTGAGCAGGAGTCCCATGGCAAACTGCGCATCTTTGTCACCGGAATCGGCAAGTTTCTTAATTTCGGCGGAAGCATCATTGAGTGCTTTCTGCATCTCGTCGGCTTTTTCCTGCTTGCCCACGAGCTTGATGGCGCTTTCGAGCTTCTGCACCTGAGCCTCCATGGCCGGGCTGGGTTTGCTCCATTCTTCGGTATTGAGGCCCAGGGCAGATGCCATGACGGCCAGTTTGATAGCGATAAGATTTTGTAACATAGAGGTTCAGTTCAGTTTGGTATGAGGTGGCAGGTGAACGGCATTTGACCGCACAAGGCGTGAATTGTTTATTTTTGGCGCAAAATAGTTTTGCACGCAAGTATTTCCGCACTTTTACAGAGAAAAAATACCCGGTCTGGCCAGCGCCTCCCATCAGAACAGACTCTATTTTTATTTGCGATGGTTAAT
Organism: Verrucomicrobiota bacterium; assembly: GCA_009885695.1. Taxonomy (GTDB): domain Bacteria; phylum Verrucomicrobiota; class Verrucomicrobiia; order Verrucomicrobiales; family Verrucomicrobiaceae; genus VFKE01. The sequence continues at coordinate 3,405 of VFKE01000185.1, forward strand.
AAATGAGCGACAGCCTTCGTCTCATGACCATCGCGCGCGCGACGCTCTCCCAAGCCAGGGCGCACTTCAACGCCCTTAGGCAGCGTGTGCGCGGGAATCTCCGCGAGCAACGCCTGATGAGCGCCACCATCAGCGCCTTCCTGATCGCCTACATGGTGGCCGCCTTCGTGCTGGTAAGCCGCGGCCTGGAGTATGTCCAGCAACTGCCGCTGCTGGGACCGCTGCTGACAGAGCGCACGCTGCACCTGCTGTTCTTCTTTTTCTTCCTCATGCTGATTCTCTCGAACGCAACGATTAGCGGCATGAGCCTCTTCCGGCGCAGCGAGACCGGCTGGCTACTTTCGATGCCGCTGCCGCCAGCGGGGATTGTGCTCTGGAAAACCATCGAGGGCCTGCTGCTTTCCAGTTGGGGTCTCATCGTTCTCAGCGCACCGATTCTCGCGGCCTTCGGCAGGGTGCTCGGTGCCGGCCTGTCATTTTACATTCTTTCCTTCACCGCAATTCTCCTGCTCATCTCGATCGCAGGTAATCTGAGCACGTGGCTGTTGCTGCTGGTGGTGCGATTTTACAAGGCTTGGTGGCTGAAAGCAGCTGCCGTGCTTCTCGGCACCGGAATGTTCCTGCTCATCTTCTCTCTCGGCGTCATGCGGCGCGATCCAGCCCAGAACGTGGATGTGTCGGCGAACTTCAGACAAATCCTTCAGCATACCCAAGTCGCCACCCACCCGTTGTTGCCCAGCACTTGGGTGACGGAGGTGGCCTTGGCCTCAGCGAAGGGCCTCGGCACCAGGGCCATCTTCTATAGTCTGACCCTTCTGAGTCAGGCTCTCGTGGTCTGGATCGTGAGTGTCACACTCGCAGAGCGCTGGTTCTTTCAGTCCTGGAACCGCACATGGCATCATGGGGAACAACAGCGACGACGCAACGTCCACGCCCCGGCCATCGCGCGCAGCGCCGCACTCATCACACGACTAGCCAGCATCCTGCGCGTGCCGCGCCCAATGCGTGCCCTGGCGGCAAAGGATGCACGCACATTCCTCCGTGAACCGGCGCAGTGGGGACAATGCACGCTCATCTTCGGGCTCCTGCTCATCTACACCTCCAACCTGCGAAACCTCGGTTACAACTATGCCGATCCTTTCTGGACTTCGGTCATCGGCTACTTGAACCTGACGGTATGCACGCTCTCGATGTCAACACTGACAACGCGCTTTGTCTTTCCACAGTTTAGCCTGGAGGGACGGCGCTTCTGGATTGTGGGCCTCGCCCCTTTCCCTCTCACCCGGATACTGCGCCAGAAACTCTGGTTCAACTGGCTCGCCACCACGCCACTGACCACGCTGCTCATCGTGATTTCGTCCATGAGTCTGCGTCTGCCTGCGCACCGTGCCATTTTCTTCATCACATCCATGGCCTTGCTAAGCATCGGACTCAATGCCCTGGCGCTCTCCCTCGGTGCGCTGCTCCCAAATTTTCGCGAAACAAACTCGGCTAAAATCGTTTCGGGTTTCGGTGGGACCCTCTGCCTCATCCTGAGTTTTTTTTACATCATCGGCTGCATCTTCATCCTGACGCTCCCCGCCGTTTCCGAGCACACCGCCAAGATCAAGCCGTCACTGGATAAAGTGGAGTTACTGGAACTCACAGCGCTCGGCGGAGTGCTGCTGCTAACCCTGATTGCCGGTGCCCTGCCCTACTTTTTGGCAAAAAAACGTATAAAAAAGCTGGCTTATTTAGGAAAGCTGTAATATTAAGAGATGCAGGGTATTACCATTCCTCACTCTTATGTCCCGTTCTTCTGCCGCCAGCATGTTCGCCGAAGATGAGCCCGTCCTCAGATTCGAAGAATCTTCCACTCCGGTCACCCGCACCCGGAAAGCCCACCACGCGGCTGAAATGACACCGGAAATTGACGACGCCTCTTACGGATCGCTCAAGCGCAAACAAGAGGAATTACTCAACCTCCGTCAGCAACTCGAGCGCACCGAGCGGGAAACATCTCAACTCGAAGTCCAGCGCGGCAAAGAAGAGCGGTTCACCACCGGCCGTCGTGAGATGGGCGAAAAGCTTTCAAAGTCTCTGGTCCGTCTCGATCGAGAACTCTACAACTCTCAAAAGGCGATCGAGGAAATCACCATCGCACGCGACCTCTACCAACATCATCTCACCGTGCTACGCAGTCATCAGCCCGAAGCATGGAAGCGGGGCGACCTCGACGGGGAGCTCGACCGCGCCATCGCCGCGATCGACGATGCCGAGGTCGAATTCGGCAAGACTTCGCGCCGTCTCGCCGCCACCCTTCCCAGTGAAGCGCTTGCCGAATCGGCGCAGAACGGCAACCTGCCCCGAGGATTTGTCTCATGGCTCACCGCCGGTTTTGCCTTCACACTCCCTGCGATGCTCGCCTTGCTGGTCATCGCCTACGTCGCTTTCAAATTTCTCCGCTGACCCAGCATCCGCGAAAAGCCTCTCCACTCCACTCCACTCCACGACAACGGCATCCATCTCCCACTCCCTGCATCCCATGTCCGCCAACAAGAGAATCAGAAAATCCCGTTCACGCACCGCTAACGACCTTATTGGCGAAGCCGCCCCCCGGCGCGCCCTCGACTTGAAGCAGCAAGTGCACCGCCTTGAAGTTGAGATCGCCACTGCTGCCCATTACGCCGCGGAACACAAGCATCATCGCGGCGGTTTCTCGTCCAAATCCGCGCATGCCAAAGGCTACGGAGTCCAGCAGCGCCTCACCCATTCACAATCGCGCAAACATCAGGCACGCTGGGTGATGCAGGTGGCCATGTTCCTCACCAGCACCTGCCTTGTGGCCGGAGCCGGTGCCTGGCTCTATCGCTTCTGGCTGAGCGTCAATTGATCACGCCCCCGGCTGATCCCGCGTGCGATCCATCATGCGCCCGGCTTGACTTTGCCCCGTGCACCGTTCCATTGCCGCGCCATGGCGAACCATCATATCGACATCCATCACGTCGCAAAACTGGCGCGACTCAAGTTGAGTGACAGCGAGGCTGCAACCTACACCCTGCAACTCGACCACATTCTTGACTACATCGCTGCTCTCGATCAACACGATCTCGATGCCGCCATGCCGACCGCCCATGCCGAGGCGGTCTTCGACGTCTGGCGCCACGACGAACCGCGCCCGAGCTTCACGAACGAACAATCCCTCGCCAACGCCCCAAAAAAAAGCCAGGGCCAGTTCCAGATGCCCAGAGTAGTAGAAGAGTGACTTTTCACTTTTCACTTTTCACTTTTCACTTTTTCGTGTCCCTCGCCTCCGAAACCATCGCCTCCCTCCGCGCGAAACTCACTCGCAAGGAAATCACACCCGTCGACATCATCACGGATCTCGAAGCAGCGATCATAAAACAGAATCCCGCGCTTCACGCCTACCTCAGCCGCGACTTTGATTCTGCAAAGCGCGCTGCTGAAAGCGCCGACATCACCCTTCCCCTCGGCGGCATCCCCATCGGCTTCAAAGACAACATCAACGTTCGCGGCGAGCCCTGCACCTGTGGCTCGAAAATTCTCGCTGAGAACTACACCGCGACCTACGACGCCACCGTCACCACCAAGTTGCGCAACGCCGGCGCCATCCCCTTCGGCCGGCTGAACTGCGATGAGTTCGCCATGGGTTCTTCCACTGAAAACTCCGCCTTCGGTCCCTCGCGTAATCCATGGGATCACGCACGCGTGCCCGGCGGTTCCAGCGGCGGCTCTGCATCGGCTGTTGCCGGCGATATCGCGATCGCCACTCTCGGTTCCGACACCGGCGGCTCCATCCGCCAGCCTGCGGCGTTCTGCGGACTCGTGGGATTGAAACCAACCTACGGCACCGTCTCGCGATATGGTTTGGTCGCCTTTGCCAGTTCGCTCGACCAGATCGGCCCCATGACCAAGACCGTGGAAGACGCGGCCATCTTGCTCAATCACCTCGCGGGCAAAGACACGCACGATAGCACATCGCTCAGTCAAGGGAGCGCAGGCGTTTCGCCCGTGTCAGACTTCACCGCCAACCTCGGCAAAGACATCAAAAATCTCCGCATCGGCCTCCCCAAAGAATACTTCGCCGAAGGCATTCATCCGCAAATCCGCGACCGCGTGCAACAGGCCGTGAAGCAGCTTGAAAGCCTTGGCGCTAACATCGAGGAAATTTCCCTGCCGCACACCGGACTCGGAATCGCCACCTATTACATCCTCGCGCCCGCCGAGGCCTCCGCGAACCTCGCCCGCTTCGATGGCGTGCGCTACGGACATCGTGCAATCGGCACTAATGACGTGCTCGAACATTACTTCGCCAGCCGCGGCGAAGGATTCGGCCCCGAAGTAAAACGTCGCATCCTGCTCGGCACCTACGTTCTCAGCAGCGGCTACTACGACGCCTACTACATCAAGGCACAGAAAGCCCGCACCCTCATCCGTGACGACTTCTCCGCTGCCTTCATGAAAGTGGATGTCATCCTCTCCCCCACTTCGCCGGTTCCGCCCTTTCGCATCGGCGAGCACCGCGATGACCCACTCGCCATGTATCTCGCCGACGCCTTCACCGTCACGCTCAACCTCGCCGGACTCCCCGGCATCAGCGTCCCCTGTGGCTTCATCGAGGAAGAGGGCAAAGCGCTGCCCGTCGGCCTGCAACTCATCGGGAAACCGCATGACGAATCCACGTTGCTGCGCACGGCGCACGCTTACGAGCAGGCGACGGAGTGGCACAAGCAACACCCGAGATAAAACAGGCGCGCGCTTATAGGCGATCACATTCAACCCGGAAACACGGCTGAATTGTGCAGCATTGTTTGTCACTAGGGGAATTCCCGAGGCCAAAGTTGCTGCGGCGATCCAAAGATCATTGGTCCCAATGATTTGACGCTTACGCCGGAGCATCGCAGTGATCCTGGCATAGTGTCCGGCGATGGCCTCATCCATCGCCACCACGTCAAATCGCGACAGCATCGCGGCACAGGCCCGGTCGCGGCTGGCATCGCTCCGCGATGCAAATTCTTCCTGGGACCGCCGACGAGGGGTGTCTCCCGCTCCGCAGGATCAACCCCTCGCTACCGACGCGCATCGCATCCGCGATGTCCGACCAAGATCGTTCGCGCTGCCTCCACATCCCGGGCGATCCGCGCCTTCAATTCATCGAGACCGGCAAACTTTATCTCTTCACGGAGATGTTGGATAAACACAATCTCCATTTCACTGCCATAGAGATCGCCGTCGAAATCCAACAAATGCACCTCCAGTGCACGGTCCGTAGCGCCGACCTCCACCGTGGGGCGCAGGCCGAGATTGGCCACGCCGCAATTATTTTCCTGAACCCTGAACCCTGAACCCTGAACCTTGACCGCATAAACCCCGCTGGGCGGAAGCTCCTCATTCTCCACCGCCACGTTGGCCGTGGGAAATCCCAGCTGTTTGCCGAGATGCTTCCCGTGCACCACTTCCCCGAGCACCGTGTAATCGCGCCCCAGCAACCGTTTAGCCTTGGCAAAATCCCCCGCCCTTACAGCCTCGCGGATAAGCGTGCTGCTCACCACCTCGCCATCCAACTGAACGGCAGGCACGCCATAGACGCCAAAGCCGTGAGCCTCCCCGAGTTCCATGAGTTGATTAATGTTGCCCTGGCGGTTTTTCCCAAATGACCAGGTGTAACCAACAGACACAAAACCCAGCGGCCGGCACGATCTGACGAGCGCACCGATAAACTCCTGCGCAGTTGTCTGCGCCGTTTCATTCGTGAACGGCGACACCAGCACGTGCGTCACACCCAGTTTCTCCAGCATACGCAGTTTATGCCGTGTGGAGCAGAGCAGACGCGGCGCAGCCTCAGGTCGGAGCACGCGCATGGGATGAGGATCGAAGGTCATCACCACCGCAGTGCCGCCGTGCTTCTCAGAAAAATCCATCGCAGCGCGGATCACCTCCTGATGCCCGAGATGCACGCCGTCAAACACACCGATGGCGAGCGCGATCGGGCCGGGAAGAGCGGATAACTCACCGATATTGCGAAGCACAGTCATGGGAAGAGGCGGCAGGAATAATGGAATAATGGAATGTCGGGATTAAAGCATTTATCCATTCTTCCATTCTTCCGAGTGCTACGCTCCCCGCAACTTGCTCACGTCGTAAAGAGAGAGCATCGCCGCCTGCACATCTTCACGTCGACCTTCCTTGAGCGCATCGAAAGTAGTGAATTTGCCCGGCTGAAACGTAAAGTGACCGGAGCGGCTCCGGCGCAACGCACTGAGATGCGCGCCGCAACCCAATTTCTGTCCGAGATCGTGCGCGTAAGTGCGCACATAAAAGCCCTTGCTGCAGACGACACGAAAATCGATTTCCGGCAGCGCAATACGGGTCAGCTCATACTCAAACACATGCACCAGGCGCGGCTCGCGCTCGACTTCCAAACCCTTGCGCGCCAGTTTGTAAAGCGGCACACCGTCCTTCTTGATCGCGCTGACCATCGGCGGCATCTGATAGAAATCCCCCTTCATCGTATCGAGCGCCTCGCGAATTTGCTGCTCAGTGAGCGGCGGCACCTCTTTCGTTACGAGCGGCGTGCCCTCTTTATCCTGGGTGTTGGTCGTAAATCCGAGCGTGGCAGTGCCGATGTATTCCTTTTCTTCGCTCATCAACAAATCCTGGATTCGCGTGGCGCTGCCGATCACCAGGATCAACATGCCGGTCGCCATCGGATCCAGCGTGCCGCAGTGGCCGATTTTTTTCATGCCCAGGCAGCGCCGCGCAACAGCGACCACGTCGTGCGAGGTCATGCCGGGCGATTTGTCCACAAGCAGGACGCCGTTAATCGAGTCTGGTGATTTCATTGGTAAGTGATTGTAAAAATTTGTCTTCAGCCACGGCAATGGGGCCGGGCAGACGCGCCCCCGCAGCCATGCGATGCCCGCCACCACCGAACTGGGCGCAGACTAGCGACACATCGAGACGCACATCCTTGCTCCGGGCACTGACGCGCACCTTCCCCTCGCTGGTCTCTTCAAAGACCACCGCAGCCATGGTTCCCTCGATCGAGCGCAGCGTGTCAATCAAACCCTCCGTATCCCCTGGCTCCATGTCTACGCCTTGCTGCGTCGCCATGGTCAGCGCCCAGCTGGCAATCCTTCCTCCCGCGGAAATTTTCATTTCATTGAGCAGGGCCTTGAGCAGCAACACTCGGCGCAATGGATGTTCATCATAGAGCTTCTGCGAAATCGTTGCCGCATCGAGACCAGCCTCGATCATCTCCGCTATGATGCGGTGCGTCCGCGCGGTGGTGCTGTTGTATTGAAAGGAGCCAGTGTCAGTGCTGATGGCGGCAAACAAATTATCTCGAATGTCTGCATCCACCGGAAAACCCTGCTGCGTGAGAAATTCGTAAATGATCTGGCCAGTGGCTGGTGATGTGGTGTCAACGTGGTTGAGATGACCGTAGCGCGGGTTGGTCGCGTGATGATCAAAGTTCACCAGGAGTGGCGCGGCACTCATGGCCTTGACCGTGCGCTCTCCAAGTCGCTCGTGCGTTGCAGTATCGAGTGCAACAGCAACATCAAGGTCCAACGGATAGTCATCAGGCTTTTCGATAATCCCAGTGAGGGGGAGGAACTCGAGATTCGCAGGAACACCGTCCTCACTCAGCGCGTGCACGGTTTTACCCGCCAGAACCATGCTCCGCGCGAACGCGACGAGCGAACCGATCGCGTCGCCGTCCGGCCGCACATGACAGGCGACGGCAATGCGCTGGCAGCCTCGCAAGGCATTCGCAATGGCGCCAAAGCTGTCGTCAGTCATTGCCGGCATCGTCTTCGGTGGTTTCGTCCACGGCATCCAGCGCGGGAGGCGGAAGGTTTTCAATCAGACTCAGAACGCGCACTCCGCGCTCCACGGAATCGTCAGCCTTAAAAGTGAGGGTCGGTGAATTTTTTAACACCACCCGCTTGTAGAGCTCGCGCTGGATGACTCGACGGCCCGAGTTCAACCTCTTGATGATGCCGTCGGGAGTTTCCCCCTTCCCGAGGATTCCAACGTAGACGAAGCATTGCTTCAGGTCGGGCGTGATGTCGACCTCATGAATCGTGACGAAGGCGCCGGAGAAGGTGAAGTTGCGCGACAGAATCGGCCCCAGTTCGCGGCGGATGAGTTCCTGGACTCGTTGGAGGCGGTGAGTCATTTCAAGGTTTCTTGGTTCTTGGTTTTGCGGTTCTTGGTTCCCAGCCGCTGGTTCCGCCATCAACAAAGAACCAAGAACGAAGAACCAGACAACCGGGCTGGCAGGACCTCACAGTGCCTGCGCGAATTTCTCGAGCAGGTAGCACTCAATGATGTCGTCCTCTTGATATTCGGTGTATCCGGCGACGCGGATGCCGCACTCCAGACCATTGCGGACTTCGGGCACCTCGTCATGGAAACGGCGGAGGGTGTCCATGTGTCCGTCGAACACAGCCTGACCACCGCGAAGGACGCGAGCGCGGGCCTTGCGTTCGATGCGACCGTCCGTGACCACGCAACCGGCGACGATGCCGCGGGTCAGTTTGAAGACCTGCTTGATGCGAGCGTGGCCCAGCGGCTTCTCGCGCGTCTCGGGATCGAGCAGGCCGAGCATGGCTTCCTTCACCTGATCAACGAGTTCATAAATGATCGAGAATAGCTTCACCTGCACGAGCTCGCGCTTGGCGACACTGACGGCGGTGCTTTCGATCTTGACGTTAAAGCCGATCACGACAGCGTCTGACGCGCTCGCCAGCAGAATGTCGCCCTCGGAGATCGGGCCCGCCGCACTGTGCAGCACTTCGATTTCGACCTTCTCGGTCTTGATCTCGCGCAGCATTTTGATGATGGCCTCCAGAGAACCCTGCACGTCCGTCTTGAGAACGAGCCGTAGGTTCTTCTTCTCTCCATCCTCGATATTGGCGAACAATGTTTCCAGTGACGAGCGCCTAGGCACTGCGAGTTTCTTCAACCGAATTTCTTCCAGACGTTCATCGCTGAGGCGTTTGGCGGCGCGTTCGGTTTCCATCTCGATGACTTCGTCGCCCACGTTCGGGAGTCCGTTGAATCCGACGAGTTCGGCTGGCATGCCGGGCATGACCTTCTTGATGTTCTGGCCGAGATCGTTGATGAGCGTGCGCACCTTGCCAAAAAACGGGCCGCAAATGAATGGCTCGCCCACTTTCAAAGTGCCGCTCTGCACAATGACGGTCGCCGTGGGGCCGCGACCCGGATCCATACGGGATTCGATGACAGTGGCTCGCATGGAGGCCTTGGGATTGGCCTTGAGTTCCAGCACCTCGGCCTGGAGAGACATGGTTTCAAGCAGACCGTCCAGGCCGGTGCCCTTGGTGGCGGAGACTTCGAGAACCTCGGTGCTTCCACCCCACTCGACAGGCATCAAATCGCGCTCTTGGAGCTGCTGCTTGACGCGCATGACGTTGGCGGTCGGAAGATCGCACTTATTAATCGCGACCATGATCGTGACAGCAGCGGCCTTGGCGTGATTCAAGGCTTCGATCGTCTGCGGCATGAAGCCGTCATCAGCGGCAACCACCAGCACGACGATATCGGTAACATGCGCACCGCGTGCGCGCATCTCGGAGAAAGCCGCGTGGCCAGGAGTATCGATGAACGTGATCGGTCGCCCGTTGTGCACAACGCTGTAGGCGCCGATGTGCTGGGTGATGCCGCCGGCTTCCCCGCTGACGACTTTCGTCTTGCGAATGGCGTCCAGCAGCGAAGTTTTACCATGGTCCACGTGGCCCATGAAAGTGATGATAGGGGCGCGGAGTTCCAGTTGCTCTTGCGGCTCCTCTTCGATGGTTTTCGCAGTCGGCGGCTCTATGATCTCCTCGATCGTATGAACGCCCCCGCCCTTCTCACGCTTCTCGCGCTCAAACATGAATCCATGTTTCTCGCAAATCTTGGCCGCAATTTCAGCTTCGATCGCCGTGTCCGGTCTGGCAAAGATCTTAAGGTCGATCAAATCCTTCATCACGATGAAGGACCTGAGCCCCATGCGCTCGATGAGGTCCTTGACGATGATCGGAGGCTTGATGTGAATGATCTTCGGGTCACCCGTTACCTCGTCCGCCGGAATTGCGGGCGGCTCATCGTTCTTCGTGAGCAGGGCTGTGAGCGCATCTTCCTCATCCTTCTTATGAAGAGAAATCGGCGGCAGATAGCCGCTCATGTTCTCGGAATCCGAACGGCGGACCTTTTTATCCTCCTTGTTATCTTCCTGATCGAAGATGGAAAGCGCCTCAGACTTGGCCTGGGCGAGCGATTTCCTCGGGGGCTTGACCTCAGTGACTGGCTCCGGTGCGGCGGCCTTTTTCGATCTGGCCAGCGGGGCAAACGCCGATCCTGTGACCTGTGCGCCACCACGCTTTTTTTTCACTGCATTGCCACCCTCGTCGATCAACGACAGGGGTTTTTTGGATTTTACTGGCTTAGCGTCCCTCCCCCCTTTTGTAGCGTGAGCGGATTCGGCCTCCTTTTTGGAAGAAGCGCCACTCTTGGCTGAAGGTTTGGAATTCAATGGTTTCGTAGGCATGCAAGGGGCCGGTGGACCGGCTTGATATCAAATAAGATAAGTTACTGAGCGATTAGTGTCCTCAAAATCAGGCCGATGCCGGTTCGCCTTCGGTGGATTGAATGGCCAGGGCCTTCTCGACAATCTGTTTCGCAAGTTCCGTGTTGCCATCCAGCATTCCGGCGATGTCTGCTTCGCTGGCATCCGCGACATAGGCAATTTCAGTCATACCGTTATCCACCAGCTTGCGAGCCACGTCTTCGGTCACGCCAAAAGCCTCGACGATGCCCTTGACGGACTCGCCCATGTGACCCTCGAACACTTTCTCGGCGCGCTCGTCCTTCTCGATGATCAACTCGTAGCCGATGAGCCGTGAAGTGAGGCGGGCATTCTGCCCTTTGCGCCCGATGGCCTTGGACAATTCAGCTTCGGCGACAGAAATTTGAATGCGTTTGTTCTCTTCATCCACGCTGATGGAAAGGATCTTGATGGGCTTGAGCGCTTCTTTGGCAAATTCCACGGCGTCAGCCGTCCAGCGAACGATGTCCACCTTTTCGTTGTTGAGTTCGCGCACGATGTTCTTGACCCGCGTGCCACGCAGACCGACGCAGGCGCCGACTGGATCAACCTTGGTGTCGGCGCTATGCACCGCCACCTTGGTGCGGAAACCCGCCTCGCGAGCAATGCTGACGATCTCGACTGTGCGGTCGGAAATTTCGCTGACCTCAAATTCAAACAAGCGGCGCACGAAATTCGGATGGCTCCGGCTCAGAATGATCTCAGGGCCGCGCTGCGTGCTCTTCTCGACTGCCTTTACATAGAAGCGCATGCGGTCGCCCGAGTTATAATCTTCGGTAGGCACGCGTTCACGCATGGGCATGATCCCGTCGAACTTGCCGAGATCGATGATCACGTCAGACTTGTCGAAGCGACGAACGGTCCCGCTCACAACATCACCGGTGCGGTCTTTGAATTCCTCGTAGAGATTGGCCTTCTCCACTTCACGCAGGCGCTGCATCCAGGTCTGCTTGGCAGTCTGGGCGGCGATCCGGCCAAAATCTTTCGGCGTGACTTCCACGTCCACTTCCTCGCCAATCTGGGCCCCCTTGCGTAGGCGGCTGGCATTCTTCAAAGCCATCTCCTCGAAGGGATTCGTCACGGTTTCAACAACCAGCAGCTTGGCAAACGCACGGATGCTTCCCTTCTCAGGATCGATCTCGATGCGCAGTTCCCGCGCGGGTCCGATGCTTCGCTTGGACGCAGCCAGCAACGCGCTCTGGAGTGCCTCGACCATCTTGGGACGGTCGATGCCTTTCTCCTTTTCGTAGTATTCAAACAGGGCTTGAAGTTCGCTTATCATAAACTTGAGTGTCCGCCCCCGGACGAACCGGAGCAGGATTTCTCCCGCTCCCGTTCCAGAGAGCCTCTTGCTCAAGTGTGCCCGCCCGGGAATGGAACGCGCATGTTACGCAAGTGTGACATGGCTGCAAGTGATTTTATGATCCACGCAATCATGTTCCTCATCCCCACGGACGCATGGACTGTCAATATTTCATACTTCGACTTCCACAAGCCGGGCAACGCATGGAACCCGCTGTGCAGAAAACTTCATTTCGATGATATTCCAGCTTGCATCCTGAGCATCCCTCATTAATTAACTCTCCCCTCTTTTCGGCGCAGGTAGCTCAGTGGTAGAGCAGTTGGCTTTTAACCAATTGGTCGTGGGTTCGAACCCCACCCCGCGCACCAAATCTGGGATTCAATTTTGCATGGGTAGCTCAACGGTAGAGCAGTTGGCTCTTAACCAATTGGTTGTCGGTTCGAGTCCGACCCCGTGCACTTCCTTCAAAATGAAGGAGTTACGAAGAAAGCAGCCTCAGAAAAGGCGCTTTGCTAGCATACTGCTAACAATTCTTTACTCGTCCACGTTCTGCCATGCACGTCCAGCGTGCCGCGCTTTGTTATCGTGCGGAGAGCTTCGAGAGTTCCCGGTGAGCATTGGCTAGAGGTAGGAGCGCCATCTGCACAGCCAGCCGTGTAACTGGCCTCCAGCGCGGAAACGGAGCCGCGTGTTGCTGCTTTGCCACCAGCGAAGCGAGCCTGCCTGCGAGCTTGAGAATCTCGCTAAAGCCGGATTCGTCCCGCGCCTGCGGAGCCGGGCGGCTGTCAGTCTCCGACGCGGTTTCCGCGCTCGGTGCGGCCAGTGCGAATGATAACTGGCTCGCGTCCTCCAATTCGGGAGAGCGGAGTTTTGCGCGGTGAGCGCGCAAGGCGAAACGGATGGTGAAGGCTCGCGCCTGGACGGGTAAAGCGGAGAGCCATGTCCACAAGTTTTCTTTGTGCTGCCTGCGACCTTCATCCACTAGGCCTCCGAGCCTTGCGCCATCGTTCACTGTCTGGCGCGTGCTTTCGCGGAGAGCCTCAAGGCCAGCCTCAACGATTGGAATTTGCAGACAAATCTGGGCGGCGTAGTCGGTGGCAATTTTCGGACTCATGACGCGGAGCTTGCTTGTTCAACGAAAAGGTTGCGCGCGTGCGTGCTCGACCTCACTGCGGAATCTCCGCGCATCCATCTTGAGGGCGGCAAATTGAAAGTGCGAGCCGCATCCTGCATGGCAAAACTGATTGCCGATCGCGTGCAGCCGAGCCGCCTCGCGGTCTCGCTTGGTGGCACTTCGTTGTGCTGCGGCAAATCGAAACTGTAGATTACTCCAAAAAGCTTTGTCCAGCAGAGCGGGAAAAGGCAGTAGGAGAGGATGCGAGAAAAGAGCGCGCTCAGTTGCAAGGTCGCCTCGGCCTGCGCTTCCTGCCGCTCCTTCTCGATGGTGTCCGCGAGCAACTCCCGCAGTTCCGGCGAGAGCCTGTGCAGCACGAGCTGCATGGCCTCGTGCAAATCAGAGTCCTCCACCTCGTCGGCTGGAGTGCGGTGACTGAATAAACCGACGCTCTCACAGTTCGGCAATCGTGAGGCGGCGTGGTCGAGTTTGTATTCGTCGTGATTGTCGAAGTCCATGTTTTAGAAAATGTGCCGCTGATCTTTTCGCGAGATCAGCGGCAGGGTGGACGACGGGAGCCGTGAAGCTCAACCGTCGGCGAAATTTGAAAGTCCCGGCGAGTCTCGGAGTTGCCTCCTCTGGATTGCCACCCAGCCGCCGGGACAGTTCGCCCCGCTCCTGGTAAGGACGGGGAAATTGTTTTCATCGTTTAGTGCGTGCTGCTTCAGCTTGGCGCTTTTGGTGTTGAGCCGAAGTCGAAACGACGGCGTTGCGTTCCATTGCCGCAGAAACTTTTGCGCTTTGCGCTGGCGTCGGTGCGTGCCTTGCACCGTGACGCGGTGGTGGCGCCGGAAGCTGTGCAACCTTCAGCGCCGGAAGCTGTGCAACCTTCAGCGCCGGACGTGCTGGCGGTTTCGCTAGCGCGGCGCGGTTCGCGGCGTCCCGGCGCTTGATCGTGCTGAGGAGCAGTTGAGCAACGGGCAGTTTCATCCCGGTTGCCCGGGCGAGGGTCTCGGCGGGATTCTCGTAGCAGGCGATGGCTTGCGACACGCTTTCCACCCTCACGCGACATTCTATCGCGATGGATTCAAGAACGGCGAATCCTTCGCGGTCGTAACTTTTGCCGCCGCAGACAATTTGGTAACTATTCATATTTTTTAGGTCTCGATGCTGTTTTTATTTTGGGAAAATTTTATGCCCGGTAGCACGCCACGCCGGGCTGGATGACGCCAGCCTCGACGAGTATCGTGCGCCCCTCGCTCGGGTTCTTGAGGTGAGTCTGCTCGGTGGCGGTGACGTGCGCTTCAAGCTCGCCTAGGACGCGGAGAAGTTGGGAGGTGATGTCTGAACCGACGCCCCAGAATGCCAGCGGCGACAAGTCGAAACTCGGCGGGTTCGCCCGGGTGTCGTTGATCTTCACGAGTAGCGCCTTGCAGATTGCGGGCACGGTGGCGTTGAGTTCGGAGAGGAACGCAGCGGCACGCGTTTCGTGGTGCGGCCTCATGGTCGGCGCATCGCGCAAGCGGTCTTGCAATACGTGAAGGGCGTCGAGGTGTTCGTTCAAATCCTCCACCGGCTTTCTGCCGTGCTGGTAAATATCCTCCTCGATGTATTTCGGAGTGAACAAATTCACGCTGTTGCAGGCGTCGGAGTAATCGTCCTCAGTCTTTTGGAGCCGCTTTTTTTCCTTCCCGTCGAAAAGGGCGTTGCAGGTTTCGATAAGGCAATTTCTGAGGTGGGTGTGTGGATTCATTCGGGATTTGAGATGGCGTTAATTATTTCATTGATACGGCGACGGAGAAAAAGCGGAGTCCTGCCACGTCCTGCGAGAACGCACGCATCCGGTAGCAAACGGTGACGACTTACAAGCGAGCGCAACCTCGTCGCCGCGCAGCCCGCGAGTGTCGCGAGGTGCGGCAGGCTCACAAAATCCTGTGGCACGCGCTCGGCGCTTTTGCTGGGTGGTGTCGTTGCCATTATAGTTAGTTCCTTGTCAAAATACGAAATTCGTAAGTCGCCCGTCCAAACTCCGCGAAGCACAGCGGCTTCGATCTCGCTGAGACAGGGTGGTTGCATCATACATTTTGGAAAGTTAGCGCAGCGCAGAGTTCCAATATTGAATCAACCTCGCGTTGGACGTTGGCGCGGAGGTCTGGTTGGAGATCGCGGGGCAGCACCGTCGCCACTCGACCGGCCAGACTGTTCACGATGCTTTTTATCTGGGCACAGTAAGAAACTATTGTGGCGCTGGACACGACATCACCAGCGGCAGCGGCAACGCCTGGCTCGTCCTTGGCGAGCTTGCGGAGCGTCTCGCGCTTCTGGTCGAGGATGCGGTGAAGCACAGCCTCCTCCTCCAAGTGACCGGAGGCTTCAGCCAGCCGGAGACGGCGAGAAATTCCGACGCACTCCTTTTTCATTCGAATGAGTTCAAACTCCAGTCCTTCGCCGGGATGTTCAACGACCTGCTCCACGGTTGCAACCGTCGCCGCGTCTGCCGAAACATTGCCAACGTCTCCGGCGCGCATCGCTAGGAAATCAATCCACCTCTGGTCACGGTCTCGCCGCCAAGAGCGGACGGATTGCGTTGAAACACTGTGTGCTTCGGCGCAGGCCTTGATCCAGGGTGCTTGTGTCCTTTCACTTCTCACTTTCGTGAAAGGATGAAAGTCAAAACGAAAGAGATGAAGCACCTGCTTTCACTCTCCGCTTTCATAACATAGGAGGAGTTACTAGCTCACGCTCAATGAGCGACTTGTAAACCCATCCCTAAAGGCGGCTAAAGAGATTCCTTCCGCCGCCTAGCCACTACATTTTCTGCGGACGTAAAGATGTGAAGCTCACGGCTTACTAGATTACTTATTTTTCCACAGACTCATTTATAGCAGTCTCACGATCTCGCTCGGCCTGCCCGCGCTGCCGCTCTTGATTTTCTCCAACACGAGCTTGTGCGGGGAATCCTTCACCAGTGCATCTAGCTCCGACTTGGTGAAGTTGTGTCGGTTGTCCAGATTACGCACAGTGACAGCGTGAGCCGGAGCAGCGGTGAGTATCTCCACGAGACTGGCGAGCCGCTCGCGCTTCTTGGTCTCGCGGCCGATCTGGAGCACTGCGAGTTGCTGCACCGCAAACCACCGCTGGAGAGAAATCGCATTGCCCGCCGTCGCCGCGCTGAGTTCGTGCTCGTGAGCCGCGTCCGCATGGAGAGCCGCGTGCAGCACCACGGCCAGCTTCCAAGCCTTCTCTCCCCATCGTGCCGCGTAAATGCCCACGTCGGCCAAGTCTCCACCGCTGCGCCGACGCGTCACAACCTCGTTGAAGTAATCGCGCATGAGCACCTCCGCTTCCCGGCAGGATTGAATCTGGAATGGAGCCACCGGTTCGGTTGCGCTGCTGTCTAGCTTCCGATATTTGTCGGTGAGCTTGGCAAGCAAATCCATCCACCATCGCGATGCGTGAGCATCCACCGTGTGCCGGTGCTCTGGTTCAAACTGCGGCTCCGTGTGAGTATTCGGGAAATCGAATCGAGGCAGCAAGCCGCTCTCCGTAAAGTTCCCATTTTGCAAAAGCTGCTCCATTTTGTCCGGCTGCATAAGCCAAAGTGCGGAAAGGCACGGTTCGTTGAGAATAATTGGATCAGCTCTTTTTCGATTTACCTTGATCGAGTCTCCGGAGTATCCGGATAGATAAACATCCTCGTCGCTGCTTTTGCCATCGGTGTATCTGCCAGCAAGCACGTCCACCACGCCGCGCGCCTCTGCGCTCATACTAGCGAGACATTCGCGGTCAGCCTGGCTGAGAGCCTCGGTCATTGCCTCGCGGGTAGTGTCTCCCACCGTCCAAATCGGTTCGCGATTTTCCTGTTTCATTATCTCCATTTTTTCCCGCGCAAGCCGCGCACTCTTGGCATACTCGCCGCGCTCGGTGGTGTCCTTCGCCTTCGCCGCGTTTTGCTTCGCAATTTCAAACTCCTTCTCCGCAATCGCAAACTCAGTCAGAATGTCCGGACGTTTCTCCTTCTTCCACTCCTCGACGTGCCTCCTCTCAAGATCGTGGAGAGGTTTTACGACGACATGGAACGCCTGCCCCTTCCCGGTTCCACTCTTGGCAATAGGCAATAAAAAGAGGTTTCCGCGCGTGATTCTGCCGCCACCGGAGTTCACCACCACGCCTGCTCCGATTGCCGCGCTCACGGTTCCCAGGGCGCACACCGCAGGCAGGCTCGATGGAACGAGGCAAGACTTGCTCACCTCCTGCGAATAGTTGGAAAGTTGTTCCGGCAGTAGATGGAGCGGAAATTCAATTTCCGGCGTTTCCTCGGCTGCATTATCTTCATTATCTTCAATATCGGCCTCCGGAGGGGATTCTGAAGATTTTGAAGATATTGTTTCGGGAGAATTTCCGTTCCGCTCGACTTCTTGGAGCAGTCGAGCCTTGAGCGTCTCGCGGCCAATTTGCCGGTGAGCGTCTGAAATGTCTTTTGGGAGAGTTGTCATAATTTGAATATCGAGTTGAGGTTGAGCCGTTGAATTGAACTTGCGAATCCGGAGAGTTTCTCCATGAGGGACGCTGCCGCTTTTTCGCCTGCGGTGTCCGCGTCCAGCGCGAGCACGAGGCTCCGGCCAGAGAGCGGTGCGATCCATTCGGCGTGCCATGCGTTCGCGCACGGCAGCGCGACTATGAGCCGCGCCTCGTCCTCCATGTCCGCGTCGAGGAGGCTGATTGCGTCGGTCTCTCCTTCGCAAATCCAGACAGTGCGATTGCGAAAGGCTTCGATCTTGAGCAGTGATCCGCGCCAGAGTTCGCCGTTGCCGCCGAAAAGCCAGCGTATCACGCGCGAGCCGTCCGGAGCCTTGCTCCGTAGCTTCAAGCCGTGGTCATAGAGAAACGCCAGCTTGCCGTCGTGCCAGCCTAAATGTCCATCCAGCGCGAGAGCCTCCAGCGAGTCCGGCCTCCAGCCTCGTGCCTCGGCAATTTTCGCGAGCCGTTCCTTGTCGCGGAGAAGCTCCTCCACCGCTGCGGCCTGGAGCCGTCCGTATTCGCGCAGCGTGTCCTTTGAGAGCGGTTCCGGCTTCGGTGGTGTCTTCACTGCCTGCCGTGGCGCCGGAGCGTAGGAATCGCCGTTGCTGCCGCTGGAGAGTCCAGCCAGCGAGATTGTCTGCCCGATAGCTTCGGCTATGTCGCAGCCGAGAGCCTTCGCGATGAAGTCCACCACGGATCCGCCTTCATCGGTGGCGAAGTCTTTCCAGAGCTTGCCGTCCGGTGAGATTGAAAAACTCGGATTCTTCTCCTCACGGAATGGAGAGCAGCAAGTCCGCTTCGGTTCGCCCTGTAGTCCGAGCTTCTGCCAAGCGTCGAAAATGGTGAGAAGTTCCTTCGCCTGCGGTAATAAATTTTGCATGAGCAATCGTGTGATTGCCGCAGGTAAGAAGCTTTTGACTTAGAGCTAAGGAAAGGAAGTCCAATTCAATTCCGGAGCCGTCGTGAGCCTCGCGCTTGCGGCGGTTTCGTTTTTAGACGGCGGCCTCCACCCGCTTTGCGGCCTTCACCCGCTTTGCGATAACGGCGTTGCTCGTGAGCTTGCTCGCCTCCTCGGTGAATGCTCCGGCCTGGCTCTCAATGAATGCCTCCAGACTCTCGCGGAGCACAAGTCGCAAGCCGCGAATGTTGCCCTTCTTGCGGAGGCAAACGGATTTAACCGTGTTGTTTGAAAGAAGCGGATAAAGCCAAGCTCTGCTCAATCCATAGGTGTTCGTGCATTGCTCAACGCGCAGGTAACGCGCTGGCTCCGTGGTGGTGTTTGCTGTTGCCGTATTCATATACGGCCAAGTAAATCCGATTACGTTCCACTAGTCTAGTTTTGATACTCTATAGGGTAAACGCACTTTAAGATTTCTCTGTTTACCTTTTTACTCTGTCCTTTTTATCAGTGCCGCGAACGTCTTGAGCGCATAGAGCGCCGAGCTTTTTCAAGGACTGGCCTGCTGCCTGTTTTGAAATCGGCTTGCCAGTGTTTTTCTCGTATCGTGCGCGCACTGCTTTAATCGTCGGCAGCGTCCGGCCTTCCTTCTCCAGCGCATTGAGCACGATCCAGTCAGGATCACCGCGCAGCGCATTACCTAGCTTTTTCGGCTCCTTTCGCGCTTGCTGCTTTTCCTCGGTGTAAGCCTTGAGCATATCGCTGGCGAGTTGCTGCTTTGGATTCGTCGCGCCTCGCGCCTGCTTCGCGCAATCAATCACGCGCTGGAGCTTGGCGAAGTCCGCTTGCTTGCCGAATAGCAGCGGAGCCAGAGCACGAGCAAACGCGCGCTCGGCTGCGCGGCCTTCCTCCTCGCCTTCGCGAAATGCGTGCCAGTAGTCCGCGAAGTAGTCCACTCCTCCGTCCTCCTTCACTTCGTCGTGCACTGTCCCGGCAACGGTGAGCACTTGGTTTATGAAGTCCGCGTCCTTGCCGAGCCGTTCGCCGTGCTTCAAGCTCTGCCGATAGTTGAAAGCCTTCGGCGATCTCCAAGCGGCGATTTGTTCAATGCGTTGCTTGTGCTGTTTCACTTCGAGCCTCCTTTCTTCTTCTTGCCGTTGAGCGCCGGCACTGCGTCCACACTGGCTCGGAGCGTTTTAAGCTGCGCGTGAGAATAGATAGCGTTCGCGCTTTCCGTGGCGTGTCCGGTGACCTTAATTCGCATTTCCTGCGTAACTCCTCCGTTGAGCATTTCGGAGTTGAATGTGTGCCGCAGTGAATGGAACGAGCGCGAGTGCGCCGTGCGGCCTGCCGTGCCTTCCTCGTGGAGCTTAGTCGTGCCGCGTGAGACTTTCGCCGCTTCCATGATGCCGACAAAGCGCAGCGAGAGTCCGTCGTTGCCTGCTACGCTGGTTCGCGCCAGCGTCGGGAAGCACGGTTGCTCGCCGTCCTTCGGCAGCGCGCAAGCCTTGAAGAACTTCAAAAGCTCCTTGTGCATCGGCAGCACCAATTCCTTTTCCGGTCTGCCTCGACGTGTCGGCTTCTTCGGCACGAATCGAATCACGCGCTCCTTCAAGTTAACTGCTCCGGCCTTGAGCGCGGCAGCGTCGCCGATTCGGAATCCACCGTATGCGCCGAGCAGAATCATTCCGCGCCATTCATCGGACGGCGCGGCCTTTATGAGCTTCACCACGTCAGCGAGCGCGAATGGTTCGCGTTGCAGCGAATCCTCCTCCGGTAGCGCGTCCACGTTTGCCGCTGGAGAGCGCGGCAGATAGCCTTCCCTCACTGCTGCGGTGAGAGCCATTGCCACGTCCTTCTGGTAGCCGTTGCACGTTTTCGCGGCGCGGCCTTCGGAATGGAGCTTGTCGCGGAAATCGCGAATGTGCGCCACGGTGAGGTGCTCAATCGGCAAGTCCGCAGTCTCGCCCAGGTGTTCCAGAAACATTGTGACGGAATGCTTATAGCGTAACTGTGTCGCTGGCTTCGCCGACGCGAGCTTGTGCGCCAGCCATTCAGTGAGCCACTGCCGCGTGCTCCATACCTTGAGTTGCTCGCCGCTGGAGAGCGCGAGGATTTGCCGCAAGTAGTCGCGGCCTAAGTCTATCGTGAGGCGCTTCTGCGCGGCCTTCTCTGCCGCTGCGGTGAGGATGACGAGAATCTTCCTGCTGCCGTCCTCGCCTGCTCCGGCCTGCCGCAAGCTGGCCTCCTCCATTTGAGCCGCTGCGCGCTTCGCTCCGGCCTTGTCCTCGTGCTTGGTGCAGCGCATGAATTGTCGCCATGCGCGCTTGCCGTCTGTGTAGGTGAGCGGAATCCTCCAGAGAGCGTAATAGAACTTCGATTGTGGACGTTTTGTGATGGTAGCCATATGGTTCGAGACGGGTTCGAGACGGGTTCGAGTCGGTTTAACTGCTAGCATAGTGCTAACACCTTCGCACGTCTAGGTAAATCTCAATACGTCTAAATCCTTGAGAATCAACGTAAGTGCTTCACGCTCAATGGCTTGTTTTGAATTGTCGGTTCGAGTCCGACCCCGTGCACCAATTCCCGCCTGTTGGGCGGATGGCTTGGTGGAATCCACCACAATGCGCCGCGTCAATCGACGCATTTTATGCACATGTTTGACATTTCATGATTGCCTCGTGTGACATTTCCACTACAGTTTCACCTTTTTACACGTCCAAACACACCCGATAACACCCACAACCATCGCGCGCCGCCTCCACTCTCATGTCCGAATTTCTCACTCATAACGGCATCATTCTTTCCATCCTCCTCGCCGCTCTCGGCTTGGGCTATGCCATTTTCCTGATCAATAAAATCACCTCGTCATCCCCTGGCAATGAGGCCATGCAGCGAGTCGCCACCGCCATCCAGGATGGTGCCAAAGCTTACCTCAGTCGCCAGGTGAGCACGGTCAGCGTCATCGCGGTCATCATGACTGTGCTGCTTTTTCTCTGGAAGCGGAACACCGATCACCCTTACGCGGTGCCCTCCGGCTTCCTCATCGGCGCGGTCTGCTCCATGATCGCCGGCTATATCGGAATGCGCATTGCCGTGGTGGCGAATGTGCGCACCACGCAAGCTGCCACCAAGGGCGCCACTCCCGCGCTGCGCGTGGCCTTCAATGGCGGTGCAGTCACAGGCCTGCTCGTGGTCGGACTCGCCCTTCTCTCCGTCGCGGGCTTCTACCTGGCGATGGGCCAGGAGAAATCCATCGATTCCCTCGTGGGCCTCGCCCTGGGCGCCTCGCTCATCAGCGTGTTCGCACGACTCGGCGGCGGCATCTACACGAAAGCCGCCGATGTGGGCGCCGACCTCGTCGGAAAACTCGAGCACGCCCTCGATGAAGACGACCCGCGCAATCCGGCCACCATCGCCGACAACGTGGGCGACAACGTCGGCGACTGCGCTGGCATGGCGGCCGACGTCTTTGAAACCTACGCCGTCACTCTCATAGGTGCACTGCTCATCGCATCGCTCACGCTCAAAGGCGTGAGCGCAGCCCTCGTTTATCCCTTCCTCATCGGCGGCATCTCCATCATCGGCGCGGTGCTGGGCATTCTCTATATCAACGTGCGCGATGGCTCCCCCACTGGACTCCTGATGAAAGGCGTGGGCATTTCCGCCGCAGTTTCCGCCGTCCTCTTCTATCCCGCGACCAAACTGCTCCTGCCCGCCGTGCTTACCGCAGCTGACGGCAGGACGTTTTCCAGCATGAGCGTTTTTTGGTGCAGCATCATCGGCCTCGTCATGACCTGGGCCGTGGTCATCATCACCAACTATTACACCGCTACCCAATACGCCCCGGTGCGCAAGATCGCCAAAGCCAGTGAAACCGGCCATGCCACCAACATCATCGCCGGCATCGCCCTCGGCAACTACGCCACCGCCCTGCCCGTCATCCTCATCTGCTGCGCCATCGCCAGCGGTTACTGGATGGCCGGACTTTACGGCATCGCCATCTCCGTGATGTCCATGCTGAGCATGGCCGGCATCATCGTCTCGCTCGACGCCTTCGGCCCCATCACCGACAACGCAGGCGGCATCGCCGTGATGAGCAAGCTCGACAAAAACGTGCGCGACATCACCGACGGTCTCGACGCCGTGGGCAACACCATGAAGGCTGTCACCAAAGGCTACGCCATCGCCTCCGCTGGCGTGGCCGCGCTCGTGCTCTTCGGTTCGTATTATCTCGAACTCGACAAGCACCTGCATCTCACCGGCAAGCTCGATGCCCTCGCCAGCGTCGAGTTCTCACTCAAGGATCCCAAGGTCATCATCGGTCTCTTTCTGGGTGGTTTGCTCCCCTTCCTGTTCAGCGCCATGAGCATGAAAGCTGTCGGCAGTGCCGCTGGTGCCGTCGTCCGTGAAGTCCGTCGGCAGATCACGGCGAAGCCCGGCATCCTCAATGGCACCGATATTCCCGAATACGCCACCTGCGTGGACATTGTCACCAAGGCCGCACTGCGCGAAATGATCGTGCCCGCGCTCCTGCCTCTCGCAGGCGTTCTCATCATCGGTTCCATACCCGGACTGGGCTACACCGCGCTCGGCGGCATGCTCATGGGCACCATCATCACCGGACTGTTCCTCGGTCTCAGCATGACCAGCGCCGGCGGCGCCTGGGACAATGCGAAAAAATACATCGAAGAAGGCAACCACGGCGGCAAAGGAAGCATCGCGCATCAAGCCGCCGTCACCGGCGACACAGTGGGCGATCCCTACAAGGACACCAGCGGCCCCGCGATCAATCCGATGATCAAGGTCGTGAACATCCTGGCCATCCTCGTGATCGAACTGCTGTTCTGAGAAGTTGAAAGCCACGCTGCTTTAATGTGGGGGCTACCGCATGGCGGGCGCGGAGACCAGTCGGCGAGCCTGTCGAGTTGCCGTGAGCCACAGGCGAACGCTTTCGTTGTCACGTGACTTTGGCTGACCTCGTTTTACGGAGCGGCGTGCAAGAAATGTTTAAATGCTAGGACCGACCCGAATGGTGCTTACAATCTGCCGCTGTTTGAGTTCCATCCTCACGGCCTTCACTTTCCACGGCTTGCTCAATCCAAGAACCTGCTGGTAAAATTCCCGTTCATTCATTCGCCCCTCTACACCCAGCTACTCAACCA
>VFKE01000013.1 GCA_009885695.1 Verrucomicrobiota bacterium
CACGGCGACGCAGTTACTTCAAGTTCTCACCCAGAACACGGTTCCAGATGGCCAAGGTCTTCCACCTCGAAGGGTTGTGACGCTTCACAGCGCACTAGAAGCGACGCCTCCGTCGCTGTTCCCGGTGCCGCAAGCGACGAGGGCGTCGCTTCTACTCTTTGTTCAGCGTTTCCTTAGAGCATTTATAAAAAAGACGTAGCCGCATCTCGTAAGAGTGCGGGAAGCAGCCACGGCAGACAACGAAGCATGCCTATTTCCCGCGCTTTCGCTTCGCGGAAGCTGGCCTGCGACCGCCGGGGGGCGAAGTTTTCTTTCCAATCACGCAACGGCGCGTAGAATCCCGGCATGTCAAAGCTGCATTCATGCCTGCTCGCCGTCATCACGGCCGCACTGGTGCCTAACAGTTCGGCGGGGCCTGCGGCCGGGCTGGCACCGCCGCGCATCTCGCCGCCCGCTGCCGACCTCCAACTGGCTTCGAAGCGTGAGAAACTCGCATCGGCACACGCGCACCTAGTCACGGCCTGGTTACTCGAGGAGTCCAGCCAGCCCCGCGAAGCCTTGGGCCATTATCTTGCTTTCATCGAGAACGGCGATGCTGACACGGCTCTGGTGGCGCATATCGCGGACCTGGTGCTGGCCTACCAGGACATGAATTCCGCGCTGAAATTGCTGGAGGCACAGATCACGGCGCATCCGGATTCGCCGCAGCCCAGCGTCCATCTCATCCGCTTCGCGCTGAAGCACGCGGACGAGCACGAATCCCTTTCTGCGAAAGCCAGTGCCGCCGTGAAGGAGATGCTCCGTAAGTTCCCGCGGGATGCCACCGCCTACGAGAACGCCGCAGCCTTGCATCTCGCGCAGGGCAAACGCGGCGAGGCCATCAAAGTGATGGATGACGCCGCGAAGCAGAACATCACGGACCCACACTTCTGGTTGCGCACGGGCCGCATGGCGCAGGAGGTCTGCCCCATCGCCGATGCCGACAAACGCGCCGCGAACGTGCAGAAGATCAATCCATTCTTCGAGAAGGCGCGCGATCTGGCACTGACAACGAAGGACCAGGCTGCCGCGATCGCTGCGGCGGATTATTTTCTCTTCAGCAACCAGCTCCCCGCGGCCGCGGAGATTTGCGAGAAGGTCGTGAAGCAGGGTGGCGGCCTTGAAGCCAGGAGTCGGCTCGTGCGGCTTTACGAGGCATTGGAAAAGCCCGCCGAATCGCTGCACGTGTTGGAGGATTTGGTGAAGACCTTTCCCACTGACGTGGAGCACCGCAGGCTCCTGGCCGGCGAGTATTTGCAAAAGCGCGAGATTGAGAAGGCAACGCAGCAGCTTGAAGCCGCTTTGCAGGCGGGCGGCGGCGAGTTGCAGGACTATCTCCAGCTCTGCAACCTGCTGCGCTTCAGCAAGGAGCCGGACAGGTTTCTGCGCTTTACCCAGCGCGCCGCGCAACTCTTCCCGAAGGAGCCGCGAGTCACGTATTTTGGCGCGCTGGCCCGCAGCCGCGCAAAGGAGTATGCCGAGGCCGCGAAGTTTTTCGACCGGGCCGCCACCCAGGCGGCGACCAGGGCGCCGGAGCTGCTTGATGACATGTTTCATTTCAATCACGGCGTGGCTCTCGAACGCAGCGGCCACTTTGAAGGTGCTGCGAAGCAGTTTGAAAAAAGCATCCAGCTCACGCCTCCGAATGATCCGTCGCGCGCCGCGGGCACGCTGAACTACCTGGGCTACATGTGGCTCGAGCGCGGCGAGCATCTCGATCAGTCGGAGCAGTTCATCCGCAAAGCCAATGACTTGGAGCCGGACAACGCCGCCTACGTGGACAGCCTCGGCTGGGTGTTCTTCAAGCGCGGCAAGATCGCCGAGTCGCTCAAGGAGTTGCAACGAGCGGAGTCTCTGCTGAAAGAAATCACCGCCGAGGATGCCGAGATCCTCGACCACATCGCCCAGGCGCATGACAAGCTGAACCAGCGTGCGAAGGCGGAGGAATATTGGAAGCGCGTGCTGGATTTGAAGCCGGAGACCAAGGCGCTGATCGACCGCGCGCAGGTGGAACTCGGACTCAACCCGCCGAGACCGGAGATCAAGGATGAGCCGCTGCGGAAGAGCGTGAAGTAACTGGCAACCACAAGGGCCCGGCGAAGTTGAAGTGCAACGTCAGCCCACTGACCACTGTTTTGGCTGACGTTTTCTCCACTTCACCCTCTCTGATGGATGTGAATACCGCGCCTGAATCCCATTCCCGGGCGCACGCCAAAATAGTGATTTGTCACAAAACCACCTTGACTCCATGACAGACGCCTGCATTTCGTCAGTAATGCCCGCCCCATCCACCACATCCGCCCCCACCGCCGCCGAATTACGCTCACACCATGACTGGCTTGAGTCTAACGGCAAGAAGGGACGTCGCCTCGACAAGCGTAACGCCAAATGCTCCGGACTCGACCTCACGGGTGAAAATCTTGCGCAGGCCATTTTTACGGGTGCGAATTTTACCAACAGCAAACTCATCGGAGTGGACTTTACCGAGGCCGACCTTTCCGGCGCCAATCTCGAGGGAGCCAACGCCAACGGCGCACTCTTCGACAATACCAACCTGTGCAACGCTAATCTGAGTGACACCTGCCTCGACGGCGCTGAGTTCATCGAGGCGAATCTCTCGAACGCCCGCCTCACGGGTGCCAAGCTCCCGGGGGCAGACTTAAAAAACGCCGACCTCACTCATGCCGACTTTACCGGGGCCGATCTCGACGGCGCGAATCTCAACGGTGCCAAGCAGGACGGCATCATTCTCGATGGCGCGTCCCTGGTGGACACGCGAGGCTTGGAATAAACGACTGCCGCTTGTCATGAGCGCAGGGGATGATAGCCATCGCCTTGCGGTGTTAGCACAATCTCAGATGGCTATTTTTCATTCTCTCCGTCAGCATCCCGCTGGTCGGTTGCCGCTTTTGCAGAATGCCGTGCTTGCGCTCGCGATCCCATGTCCACTTTCTCCAACATAGGCAATCTACTTTCCGGCCCCAGCGGCATCCAGGAGTTGATGGCTGATCTCGGCGAGGCTTTCTCCATTGCGCCGGACATGCGCATGCTCGGCGGCGGCAACCCAGCAGCGATCCCGCAGATGCAGGCGCTCTGGCGCGACCGGATGCGGGAATTGCTGGATGACTCCGGCAAGATCGACCGCGCGCTGCTGAATTACGATCCGCCAGCCGGAAATCCGTTGTTCCGCGAGACCTTCGCCGCGTTTCTCAAACGTGACTGCGGCTGGAACGTGACGCAGGAAAACATCTGCGTCCTGCCCAGCAGTCAGACGGCGTTCTTTCTGCTCTTTAATCTGCTGGCTGGAGAATCAAGCGCCGGGAAGAAGCGCATTCTTCTGCCCCTCGTGCCGGAATACATCGGCTATGCAAATCAAGGATCATGCACCGATTTCTTCACCGCATGCCTGCCGCGGATTGAGGAGCGCGGCGCGCATGAGTTCAAGTATCACATCGACTTCGAGCGCCTGCGCATCACGCCGGACATCGCGGGCGTGTGCGTCTCCTGCCCCACGAATCCAACCGGGAATGTCATCAGCGCTGAAGAGTTCGCGCGCCTCCGGGAACTCACCGCGCAGCACCGCGTCCCGCTCATCATCGACAACGCCTACGGCCATCCCTTCCCCGGAGTGATCTACAACAGCTTCCGCCCGCAGTGGGATGAGGGTATGATTTTTTCCATCAGCATGAGCAAGGTCGGCCTGCCCGGCGTGCGCACCAGCATGATTGTCGCCGCGCCGAACATCGTGAAGGCGCTCAGGAACATGAATGCCATCGTCTCCCTGGCGAACGGCAACCTCGGCCAGGCCATCCTGCAACCGATGCTCGCGGACGACACACTCATCCGCCTCTCCCGCGACGTCATCGCGCCGTTCTACCGCCATCGGTCAGATCATGCGCATCGTATCTTACAGCATGAACTCGGCGATCACGTCCCATGGGCCCTTCACTCGCGCGAAGGTGCGTTCTTCCTCTGGCTCTGGCTGAAGAATCTACCGATCCCCGCAGCGGAACTCTATCAGCGGCTCAAAATGAAAAAGGTGCTCGTCATCCCCGGCCATTACTTCGCCTTCGGTCTCGCCGCTCCGTGGTCCCACGCCGATCAATGCCTGCGACTCACCTTCTCGCAGCCAGAACATATTGTGCGCGAAGGCCTGGCGATATTGGCGGAAGAGGTGAAGGCTGTGTATGCCCGGGGTGATTACTAATAATGTTAAATTTTTTTGAAAATTATATGAACACAAACACGTATTGTATTGCACATCCATGACCACCCGCCACCTCGCGCTAGTTCTCATCATCGTTGCCTCAAGTCTGCGCGCTGCCGCGGCCGATAAGCCGCCGCGCGCCGCCGCTTTCTCCGTGCCGCAACCGCTCGTCCCTGCCGAGTCATTGAAAAAGATCCATCTTCCCGAAGGTTACCACGCGGAAATCATGGCTGCCGAACCGCTGCTACTCGATCCCGTGGCCTTTGACTGGGATGAGCGCGGGCGTTTGTGGGTCGTGGAGATGGCCGACTATCCACTAGGCATGGATGGCAAAGGCAAACCCGGTGGCCGGGTGCGGGTGCTCGAGGATACCGATGGCGACGGGCGCTTTGACAAGTCCACCATCTTTGCCGACGGACTAAACTTCCCCAATGGCATCCTGACATGGCGCGATGGCGTCATCGTCACCGCCGCGCCGAATGTGTTGCTCCTGCAAGATACCGATGGCGATGGCAAAGCCGACAAGCAGGAGATACTCATCAGCGGCCTGCAAGAGGGGAATCAACAGCTTCGCGCCAATGGTCTGCGCTGGGGGCTCGACAACTGGGTTTACATGGCGCTCGGCGGTCACCACAGCAAATTCGGTGCCGACACGCTATTGAAGTCGTTGCGCAGCGGGCATAAAATTCTCGTCGGCGCGCGCGACTTCCGCTTCCGCCCCGACACAGGCGAACTGGAACCGCAGAGTGGACCGACGCAGTTCGGGCGCAACCGCGACAACTGGGGCCGCTGGTTCGGCACACAAAACGCACATCCGCTTTGGCACTACGTCTTGCCCGAGCAATACCTGAGGCGCAATCCGCACTACGGCGTGGATGAAACTCGTGTGCAGATGCTCACGCCTCCGGACAGTCCGCCCGTGTATCCATCGAGCGTGGGGACGAAGCGCTACCACGACTTCGCCGCCTCCATGGGACACTTCACATCTGCCTGCAGCGGCATGATCTATCGTGACCAGCTCATGTTTGGTCCTGGCAGCAATGATGCTTTCGTCTGCGAACCCGTGCATAATCTTGTGCAGCACATGGCTGTCACCGACAACGGCGTGAGCTTCGCGGCGAAACAAGTATTCGGAGAAGGAAAGTTCGACTTCTTCGCCAGTGAAGACCGCTGGTGCCGCCCCGTGATGGTGCGCGAAGGGCCAGACGGCGCGCTATGGATCGCGGACATGTATCGCTTCATGATCGAGCACCCGCATTGGTTGCCAAAAGAGGGTAAGGACGAACTGCTCCCGCACTACCGTCTCGGCGATGATCGCGGCCGCATCTATCGAGTGAGCCGCAACGGAATGGCTGACTTCAAGCCCGTGCGCTTCGACAACCTCAGCACACCCAATCTCGTCGCCGCACTTGATACCAGCAATGGTTGGCGTCGTGATAAGGCGCATCAAATCCTGCTCTGGCGTGCCGACAAATCTGCCGTCACACCACTGCTGACCATGGCCGAGCAATGCAAGAATCCCCTCGCTCGACTGCATGCGCTCTGTGTGCTTGAAGGCCTCGGCGCACTCCCGCCCGCGACGGTGGCCCGCGCTCTCGGCGACGACACTCCCGGTGTGCGCGAGAATGCCCTGCGCCTCGCTGAGACTCGCTTCACACCCGAGGTTCTCGCCGCTGCCGTGCGCCTCGTGGATGACAAGGATGCGAAGGTGCGGATGCAGCTCGCCTTCTCACTCGGTGAATCAAAAAACGCACTCGCGGGCAAAACACTGGGCCGCCTTCTCATCGCCCATGCCGGTGATCCCATGATGGTCGCCGCCGTCATGAGTTCCGCCACGCCGCACATCCCAGCCCTGGTCGCCGCCGTGGCGGGCAAAGGACAGAGTGCACTCGACGACACGTTGCTTACCATTGCGCTCGGATTGAATGATCGCGACGCCATCGCGATGCTGCTCGCACCCATCTTCAGGACCACAGGCGGGCACTACACCTCGAAGCAAATCACCGCCTGCGCTCGTTTGCATGTGCAGCTCGCGCAGAGCGGCAGCACGCTCAATAAACTCCGCGATGGTTCCGTCGGCGACGCGCTCGCGCAATTGCTTGCCAAGGCCACCGCGATCACCGCGCAAGCTCGCAGCATTGCCGCTGATACGAAAGCTCCCACCCTCGAACGCATCGCCGCCACCGGGCTCCTCAGCCTTGATCCCACCTCGCGTGACGAAGCATTGCCGATGCTCACCGTTTGGCTTGATCCAAAGCAACCTGCCGATGCCCAGGCTGCCGCCATCCGCGCCCTCACCGTCATCGCCACACCCGCAGTGCCTGAGGCCTTCGCCAAGGCCTGGCAGACGATGACTCCTGCCACACAACAACTCGCACTCACCGCTTGGATGAGCCGTGAGCCTTGGGCTTTCGATCTCGTTCAACGCATTGAGCGCAAGGAACTCTCCGTCTCCGCCGTTGACACCACTCAACGCGCCCGTTTGATCAAGCACGACTCCAAACGCGTCGCCGCACTCGCCGGCAAGGTCTTCGACGCGAAATCCACCACGCGCAGCAAAGTCGTCGAGAGTTATCTTCCCTCCTTGGCGCTCAAAGGCGATCCTTCGAAAGGCCGCCAGATCTACACCCTCATCTGCGCCGCCTGTCACAAACGCGGAACTGAAGGCCGCGAACTCGGCCCCGACTTGCTCTCTGTTGTCGAGCATCCGCCCGAAAAAATCCTCGGCAACATCATCGATCCCAGCGCCGATATCCAACCGGGTTTCAACCCCTACACCTGCACCCTCAACACCGGCGAGCAGATCTACGGCCTGCTCGCTTCAGAGAGTGCCAACAGCGTCGTGATGAAACTCGTCGATGGCACGCAGAAGACCGTGCTTCGCAATCAGATCAAAACGCTGCAAAGCCAGCCACTCTCATTGATGCCTGAGGGCCTGGAGGCCGCCATCAATCACCAGCAGATGGCCGATCTCATCACTTTCCTGCGCACCCCGATGGCAGCGGATGTCTCGAACAAGCCATGATCTAGACCGCGACCCACACCGCGACCAACTTCCGGGAACTTGGGGGCAACATTCTGGACACAAAAACGAATGTCACCTTGACCGGCGCCGTAGTATCCGCTTTTGATCACGGCGTGAACTGAAGCAACTGGTGGGAGTCGTGACAGACAGGTGCGCAGCGCTTGCCCGGCGGGGGCTTGATTGCGTGAGGCGCGATCAAGATCAACAAAGTCGGCCAATGAATCGGATCGCCCCCAATTGGACAGGCTTTCAGCCTGTCACCAGTGTTCCGGGCGTTCCGACCGCCCGCATCCCCAAGCATCAACGCCGGAAGTTACAGGAAAAATCACCTGCACGGCCTCTTCCGAACCGTGCACAATCTCGAAATCTACGAGTTTTGCGTTTTCAGTTTCAGTAGTCATGTCACTACCACCATCGGGTTCGCAATAATCGAAAGCACCTTGGAAATTTTTATTCCCAAACGAATGGCGATAATGTCAGGTGTTTTCCCGATGGCATGGAGACATTTCACTTCTTTTTCGGAAGGTGTGAGCCGGTAACAGATGCGGGTCGTAACATCACCAAAATAATGTCATTTTCACTAGGTAAAATCTCACTTTAGAGCATTTTTCAAAAAAGACGTAGCCGCATCTCGTGAGAGTACGGGAAGAAACCGCGGCAGCCAACGAAGTATACATATTTCCGGCGTTTTCGCTTCGCGGCTTCGCAACACGAACACGGCTACAAAATTAGTTAAGCCGCTCTAAATGGTGCCAACGGCGGGAATCGAACCCGCACGGGAGAAACCTCCCAACAGATTTTAAGTTTGTTGCTTGCCAGATTAGGCCGGATGATGCATGATGATGTCCGAACATGCAAAAACGTGTGTTTACCTAGGTAAAATAAGCGTTTATCATCATCTAACCTCATCAACCCCCTCCCCGACATGAACAAGAAAAGTGTCCAAGATTCGTCCAAGCAAGATTGCTTGGACACTTCCGCCACCAAAGCCGCCGCTGGCAAAGACACCATGACTTACTGGCGCGACCGCATTTTCAAGGGCACTTACACCCGCGACGGCGTGAAGCTGGAGACGGCGCACTGGTGCGCAAAGCTGGGCCACGGTGGCCGACGCGAGACTTTCAATCTGGACACGGCCAACAAGGAGACGGCAGCAGCCAACGCAGCCACGATCTACCGGACTTTGGTCAAGGAGGGCTGGGATGCGGCGCGGACGGTCTTCAAACCGAAGCCCACACCCGAGGCGGCGAATGTCGGCGACTTCATCACGGCGGCGCTGTCGCTCTGCGATGTGCGCGAGGCGAGCCGTTGCGCCTATGCTGCCGCGTTCCGCCGATTGGTGGCGGAGTTGGAAGGGATAGACAGCAAGATGAAGATGGACAGTCGCACGGGCGGCGCGGCGCGCTGGCGCGGACGGGTGGATGAAGTCCGGCTGGATTCCATCACGCCGGAACGGTTCAAGGCCTGGCGCGAGGAATACGTCATTAAAGCGGGTAAGAGCCCCGTCGCCCGCCGCCGCGCGAAGACGACCGCCAACAGCTTGCTGCGCAATGCTCGATCACTCTTTGCGCCCGCCGTGGTGCGCTTGCTGCCGAAGGAACTGGTGCTCCCATCCCCGCTGCCGTTCGAGGGCGTGGAGCCGCTACCCGAGGAAAGCTCGCTGAAATACGTTTCCCGCATTGATGCGCCCGCGCTCATGAGGGCCGCAGAGTCCGAACTAGGCGGCGACCCGAAGAAGCTGGAATTGTGGAAGGGTTTCGTGCTGACGATGCTCGCCGGACTTCGCAAGGGCGAGGCAGACAAACTCCGCTGGCACTCAGTCAATCTTTCCACCGGCACGCTTAGCGTGGAGCCGCACGACGACTTCGATGCCAAGTCCGAGGAAAGCATCGGCACCGTGGCGCTGGATTCTGAAATCGTCGCCTTCATGCGAGGCTGGCGCGCCCTGGACCCGAAGGGCGATTACGTCATGCGCTCCACCGTGAAGGCGCGCAATGTCTCCACCTACCGGCACTATCGCTGCAACCGCATCTTCAATCAGCTTCGCGACTGGTTGCGCGAGAAGGGCGTGAAGGAGGTCAAGGCCATCCACACCATGCGAAAGGAGGCCGGCAGCATCATTGCCACCCGCAGTGGCATCTACGCGGCCAGCGCGTTCCTGCGTCATTCAGACACGCGAGTCACTGAGAAGTTTTACGCCTCGCTCAAATCATCCGTCACTATCGGATGGAAGGCGCTCACCGGCGATGCGCCGAAGGCCGACAATGTGGAGCACGGCGAGTTCCAGCCACAACCCAATCAGACACCGACACCGAAGCGGAGGGCGGCGCGATGAAGTCCAAACCACGCGGCGCGACGAAGAAAGCGGCGAAACACAAAGCCGACCGGGGCGGGGGTCGCTCCAAGCTGAGCGGCCAGACGTCCGAATCCGATTCTGAAGTGGAAAATTTATTTGCATTGTCCGGCATGAATGAAAGCGAGGACAATGTGAAAATTGCGTCACTGATTCGACGATGGAAAGCCAAGGAAATCGACAAAGCCGAGTTCGAGCATCTTATGAAGATTGAATTGGATGCCGCCGAAGAAGAAAATAAGCGTGTCGATGCTGAGATCAACCGACTGGAGCGAGAAATAGAAAGGCTCAAGGCTGAAAATGAAAAACGTAAGCACGACGCAGAAATCGACGAGTTGATAGACACTTGGATAGAGGGGGTTGAAGGGGGGGAAGACAGGGAGTTCCCCGTTGCCATGCAGCGGGTGAAGGATGATGGCACAGAAGAAATTGATTCATCATATGGAGAGAGGATGATGGAGGCAGCGAAGAAAGACCTGCTGCCTGTCAATTTGTGGGAGACTGGGCTACTCATCTTTGGCAGCAAGCGCTGTGCTTATAAGTTAACGGAACTTCTTGATCGCATTCTTTTGATCCTCTCGCTTCCCTTTGAAATACAAACCCAAGAAGATGCACATGCGGGGGCAAGATGGATTCCGGGCCATGCTGTGTTGGCTGAATGGCTTGGTAGATTCTATGGTGGCGTGGCCCGCGAGGTAAACGAAGTTACTAAAAAATTGCCAAAAGATCAAAATGGCAGACGCACCTACGACATAGTAAGTGCCAAGCACCGGCTTTTGCGACTGTTACAGCGATCCAGTTTGATGCGCGCGAGTTACGAATCGGAGGTGAACAGGCATCATCGAGATGGCTGGGCTGGTGATGCGGCAGACATGATTTTGAAGCGCGTTCAAGGATGGAAATTATGGTGCCATCCTTTGCCCTTTATGCCTTCTCCGGGCGTAAAAGGTTGGCCGGAATGCGAAATTGACTGGATTCTCACTCCGAAAGCCTACGCATGGTTTCAGGTGGCGTCCCCCTGGCATCTGGTATGGAGCAAGCGTGGCCCAAACGATGAGGAATCTACCTGTGAAGCGGCCAATGCACTGTTTCCTGCCGAATGGCGGAAACTTTGGACGCCCGACAGAGTCGCCCTTCTGCGAAAATACGAGCCTCCAACCACAAATAAAGCATTCGAGCTGGCTTGGACAACTCTTTATGCTCCTTTGCAAAGGACGATCCCCTTGCCTGCCCAAAGCAACATGCGAGGAGATTCGCCACGGAAGCGGGCAGGCAGCGTCAAAAACGCATTACGTGTGAGGCTGGGAATCCCGCGATAATAGATAATCCACTATCGCGTTTTGGATTTTGATCGGGTTAGCGCATAGAGTGCGGATGCCTGATCAAACTAGACCAAACGACAGCGCGCTCATCACCATCCACGATGCGGCGCGGGAACTGAATTGTTCACCCATCACCATCCGCCGGATGATCCGCCGAGGCCGACTCAAGGCGCTGCGCTTCTCCGCCACGATGGTCCGACTCCGCCGGGATGACGTGCTGAAGCTCATCACGGAGGCCGGCGCTTAAACGGGGGATCAGGAACCAGTTTATTTATCCACGCCATGACCTTCCGAGAATCGCAACTGGTCGAAGTCGGGTTCTTCAAATCCTGCATGGCCACGACGGGCGGCGAGAACCGGCCCCTTGCAGCAATCCTCACGCGCATTCGCGATGGAGAATGGAAAGACGCTATCGGAAATCTCCGCCGTCTTCCCCTTAAATCACCTTCCTACGACCAGCACAAGAAGCGGCTCCCCTGCTTCATGCTCTCGGCCAGCACGGGCACTGGAGGGCACAAGGCCGCCGACATCGACCACCATTCCGGCTTGCTTCAAATTGACGTGGACGGGCTCGGCGACACGGAAGCTATCGCGCTCCGGGACAGTCTCGGCACCGACCCGCATATCTTCGCCGCCTGGCTCTCACCTAGCGCGCAGGGCGTGAAGGCGGCCATGTGCATCTCGCCGGACCCGGAGGAGCACAAGCGCTCGTTCAAGGCGGCACAAGGCTACATACGAGCAAGATATGGCGCGGAGATTGACCACAAGTGCTCCGACCCCTGTCGGCTTTGCTTCGTGAGCTATGATCCAGAATTGCGGATTAATGAGGGATCATCCCCGTTGCCTCTGGAAGCCGAAGCCAGACCCGTGAAGGAGGAGTCTTCGGGTCGCGGTTTTAGAAATCAGGGGGGGTGCGCGCACACTGATTCTTCTGAATCTCTGAATACTGAATATGAATCCTCCATCCTACATAACATGAAGCTCTTTCAGGACTTCCCGGTCCTCGCGCGGTTCTATGACCTGCACGTTGAACAGCGGCTCGGGAAACCTCAGCCCGGCCACCGGAACAAGGCGCTGGTCGAGCTGGTCGCGGGCACTTTCTGTGTGGTGCACCCTCGTTTCGTCTTGGAGTTCGCGGATATCTATTACCAGACGAATCTCACCATCTTCGCCGGGTATGACTACGACGATTATCGCAAAGAGACGCAGAACCTCCTCGCTGGCTGCCTCCGGAACTATCCGACACAAAAATTAAGCGCGGAGGCCAGAACGAACTATGCCGGTCTCACCGACGACACCGCGCGCGCCGTCTTCCGCATTTGCGAATCCTTGGCCGCGTGCGAGTCCGACCCGTCTGTGCCGCCCCCGTTCTTCT
Source organism: Verrucomicrobiota bacterium (assembly GCA_009885695.1). GTDB lineage: Bacteria > Verrucomicrobiota > Verrucomicrobiia > Verrucomicrobiales > Verrucomicrobiaceae > VFKE01. Next base: position 12,322 of record VFKE01000013.1, read on the forward strand.
TCCTCGGCGCGGAAAGTCTCGGGATTCGCGTTGATGAGTTGGCGATGACCGCCTGGCGCATCATGCAGCGATTTGAGAAACTGGGCATCATTCAGACCGTGGAGACCGGCAGAAAGCGCGTGAAGGGGCAAAAGAGAATGGCGACCCGGTGGAAATGGTGCCCGCCTTTGCGGAAAGAATAATCACAGTAGAAATATACTCTATTGGACTTCAAACTTGCATACGGCAGCAGACTTGACCAAATAGCAGCTTCGCCAAATACCATCGTCGTGCCTGACCCGTCGCCCATTCTCAATAACCCCTACGACGAGCCTCGCCTCCATTACGAGACGAATCCCGAAGGGGAGATCGACTACGAAAAAATTGTCGAGAGCCGCCGCATCTTTTCACCCACTCAAGGCCCGATGCCCACGCGTCAGGGGGCGCAGCGCGAGCTTCTCCCCGGCGAGCAGATTGCGAACAACGACGAACAGCACCTCATCAATCTCATGCGCCGCGAAGTGGCGGCATGGCGTGAGGGCGCGGATGCCTCCGCTTCATACGCGGGTGTTACTCGTGTCACGGGTGACCTGCTTCGATTCTGGTTTGCCAATCCCGACCGCGACGCCTCACGAAGCCTGTTCTTTGCCCAGCGCGAAGCCATCGAATGCGCCATCTGGCTGAATGAAGCGGCCGAGAAATCCAATGCCGGGCAGCACATCCTTTCAGAACTCCGCAGGGCGCAGCAAACAGTGTCAGCCGATCCGGTCTGCCAGCTTCCACGCATCGCGTTCAAGCTCGCCACGGGTGCTGGCAAGACGGTGGTGATGGGTGCGCTCATTCTCTATCACTATCTCAACCGGCAGGAGTATGCCAACAACCCCCGCTTTGCCGATTCCTTCCTCCTCGTTGCTCCCGGCGTCACCATTCGAGACCGTCTCGGTGTGCTGCGATACGATGAACGCGGTGGCATCGAGGCGCAGGACTACTACTCGCAGCGCTGGCTCGTCCCGGAAAACTACAAGAGCAAGATGGGCGCACTCAATTCACGCATCGCCATCACCAACTATCACGCCTTTGAGCCGAAGGTATTGAGCGGAAACAAGAAGGGCTGCTTCGACGGCAAGCCCGGTTCTGATGGGAAGAAGAAACAAGCGCTCGAAGACTACGGCATCGTATTGAAACGGCTGCTGCCGAATGTCCGCCCCGGTTCACGCCTCATCGTCTTTAATGACGAAGCCCATCACTGCTACCTCCCGCGCGGGAAAGGCGAACGCAACGAGGAAGGCGACACGGAGGAGGAGAACAAGCGCGCGGCTGTCTGGTTCACCGGAATGCGTGAACTTGCCTCGCGCTACAAGGTGAATGTCATTTATGACCTGTCCGCCACTCCCTACTATCTGCGCGGCTCCGGTTACGACCCTTACAGTTTGTTCCCGTGGATCGTAAGCGACTTCGGGCTGATTGAAGCCATCGAATCAGGACTGGTGAAAATTCCGCTCTTGCCGGAAACAGACACGTCGCAAGTGCTCACTGTGCCCGTTCTTCGGAATCTTTACGATCACGTCCGCGAGGAATTGCCTCGCGCTGGGAGAGCCACATTACGGGCACGCGCACGGGAACAAGGCACGGAGTTTGTTGAAGAAGCACCGAATTTGCCCTTGCTGGTAAAGACCGCTCTCGCGCAGTTCTACGAGCACTACGAGACCGCTTTTAAAGGCCGCGCAGGCGAGCAGTTGGCTTTCGAGTCTGCGCCACCGGTGTTCATCGTCGTTTGCAATAATGTGTCGGTGTCGCGTGAAGTCTTCAAGGTCATAGGGGGTTTTGAGCTTCCTTCCAAGACCGAAGGCGAACCGCCGATCGTTTACCCTGGCACCCTACCGCTGTTCAACAATTTCGACCCTGGCACACTGCAACCGCTCAAGCGTCCGCCCACACTGCTGATTGATTCCGATGCGCTGGAGAATTCCGGGCAGATCAACGACGACTTCAAAAGGGTATTCGCTTCCGAAGTTGCTGCTTTCAAGCGTGATTACGCCCGCGTTCATGGACAGGGAGCAGCGGAGAACATCACCGACGTGGAAATTCTCCGCGAAGTAGTGAACACCGTGGGCAAGCGAAACGCCCTTGGCTCGCATGTCCGGTGTGTCGTTTCGGTGTCCATGCTCACGGAGGGCTGGGATGCCAACACCGTCACGCACATCATGGGCTTACGCGCCTTCGGCTCGCAGTTGCTCTGCGAGCAGGTGGCAGGCCGTGCGCTTCGTCGCATCAGTTACAAGCTGAAACCCTATGATCCGAAGACGGGTGAGGAGCTGGATGCCAAGCAGGCGAAGACGCGCTCTGAAAAGAACGTCGTCTGGAAGTTCCCGCCAGAATACGCGCAGATCATCGGCGTGCCCTTCATGCCGTTTCGAGGCGGCGGCGGCGACACCGAGCCCCCGGAGGAGCAGATTAAGATTCACGCACTCGAAGAACGTGAGGAAGCAATGGAAATCACTTTCCCGAACGTGCTCGGCTATCGGGTCGAACACCCAGAGGGCGAACTCCGCCACGACTTCACTGGCGTGCCGCTCTTTGATTTGGACTTCACGAAGATCCCGCAGGAGACGGAACTTGGTTGCGCTTTTGGCCCGCAGAAGGAGACGCTGACATTCGCGCAGGTGATGGCGATGCGTGAGCAGGAGATCATTTACAACATCACCCGCTGCCTCATCGCCACGCAGTTCACCGATAACGACGGCAACCGCGAGTTTCAGCGCTTCGCCGATCTCAAAGCCATCGTGACGCACTGGTATCATCACGGCATCCGGCTTCTCGGCAGCAACAATCCCGAACATCGCAAGGTCATCTACTTCGCCGACCCCTTGCAGGTTTGTAATCGCATCAAGCAGGGCATCAATCCGCAGCACAACACCGAGGAGCACATCCGCCCGATACTCAATCACTACGTCCGCACCGGCTCCACGCGCTTCGTGCATGGCCTTACCAGCCGCGAAGTTTACCCGACCCAGGCCAGCCATGTGAACTACGTGGTAGCGGATACAGAGAGCTGGGAGCAGCGCGCCGCCAAGGTCTGCGAAGACCTCGCTAAAGAGGGCATCATCACCGCCTACGTGAAGAATGCTTTTCTCGGTTTCCGCATCCCATATCAGAAGGCCACCGGCGAACCCGGCCGCTATGAGCCTGACTTCATCATCAAGGCAAAAGGCGGCACCACCGGTGAAGACATCCGCATCATCCTTGAAATCACCGGCTTCAATCAGGACAAGCAGGATAAACGCTGGACGGTGCGCAACCGCTGGCTCCCTTCCGTCAATGCCGTCGCGCCGCATTACGGATGGCCACGCTGGGAGTTTATCGAAACGGACACCGAGGACGGCTTGAAGAACTTGAAGCCGACTCTCACCGACCTCATCCACTCTCTTTGAATGCATGAGCACCAGCCTTAACAATATTCTCAGCATAAACAGAATGCCCGGCGTGCATTTTGGCCTTGCACAACCCAAACGCTTGGGTTTTGTTTATATCACATCCCTCCCGTCCGCTTCGGCTACGGGACGCGGGGTGACCTCGCAAGGGGCCGCTCCAGCTAAAGAGCCGTGGGGTCCGCAGGGAGTCAACAGTGGCCACTGTCGATCTAAGCCAGTATTTACTGGTCACCCCACGGCGCTCTTTGCTGGGATCACAAAAAGTGGTTCGAACTGCGCCAACCAACCCTTGTCATGCCACGATGAACAGTGATGCAGTGATCGTCGATCCGCCAGCTCCCCACCACTACTTTGTGGATGAAAGCGGCGACGGCATCATCTTCGATTCCAAGGGCCGCTCCCTTGTCGGCACCGGGAAGGTTCTCGACTACTTCATCCTGGGCATGGTGGAAATGTCGGATGTTTCCTCGCTCGACGCGGACTTGCGCCAGCTTCGTGCAGACCTGCTGGCAGACCCCTACTTCAAGGGCGTGCCGTCCATGCAGTCCGCGCAGGGCAAGACGGCCATCTTCTTCCACGCGAAGGATGATCCGCCCGAAGTGCGCCGGGAGGTGTTCAAGGTGCTCCTCCGGCACGACTTCAATTTCTACGCCATCATCCGCACGATGTCCGCCGTGCTCCGGGATGTCCGCAACCGCAACCAACGTGATCCCACCTATCGCTATAAACCCAGCGAGCTTTATGATAGCGCCGTGCGCCGACTCTTTGACAAAAAGCTCCACACGCACCCGGCCTATAAGGTCATCTTTGCCAGCAGAGGCAGGGCGCGCACCCATGCGCTTCGTGAGCACCTGTTCCACGCGCAACAGCGCTCCCGGAAAGCCGTTGGCACCTTTCACCATGCCACCGTCGAGGTTCAGGCCATGCCCGCCAGAGATCACGCAGGGCTTCAAGTCGCCGACTACTCCCTCTGGGCGGTGCAGCGGCTTTTCACGAAGGGCGAGGGGCGGTTCCTTGAACTTATCTGGCCCAAGGTGGCGCTTCTGTTAGATGCGGATGACCGCTCAGAGGCTGCCTATGGCACCTACCACACCCGCAAGCGTCCACCTCTCGACATCGCAAAAATAAAATGTCGGAAGGTAGAGGATTCAGAGCGTTAGCCCCGCATCACACGGCATGAAGCCGAATTTCACCTTCCGACAGAGCTATTGTGCATGATCTTGACTGCAATGACAAGCCCCAACTTCCCACCCATCCACAAACCGCCGTCTTCGTAACTCCTCGCACTTTCGTCATTCGTCATTCGTCATTCCGTTTTCATCCTTCATCCTTCATCCTTCATCCTTCCGCCTTCATCCCTTCTTCCCCCCCATGTCCACCGAGTCCTACAAACATAAATCACAGAAGCGCGTCCTCATTCCCAGCCTTGAGGAAGCTGGCGCGGAACAGCACTCACCGGCGATGGCGCAGGCACCGGCGCACGCGGACTTCCCGCGCAATCCCGTCGTCACACGCGGACAAGACCCGGAGCTTTTCTGGCTCGGCAAATACGGCATGGAGAACGACGAAGCAGCCACGCGCGTGGACATCCGCTCCCTTTACCGTCACGAGCACATCGTCCCGGAAAACCTCATCAAGGGACTTTACCGGCAGGTGGAGGCCACGGACGACGGCAGTGGGGTGAAGGAACAGTTTCTCCAGCTCGATTTCTTGTCCATTCCCGAAGCCTTCGGCAACGACATCAAGGCGGATGAACTCGAAAAGCAGACCTCCTACTACGCCCATGCGAACGGCTGGAGCAACCGCCTGATGCAGGGCGACAGCCTGCTGGCCATGAACTCGCTGCTGCACCGGGAGGGCATGGCCGGGCAGGTGCAGTGCTGCTACTTTGATCCGCCCTACGGCATCAAGTATGGTTCCAACTGGCAGATCAAGCTCAACAACCGAACCGTCAACGACGGCAAGGATGACGATCTCAGTGGCGAGCCGGAACAAATCAAAGCCTTCCGCGACACTTGGGAACTCGGCATCCATTCCTATCTCGGTTACTTGCGCGACCGTCTGCTTGTGGCTCGTGAGTTGCTTCACGAAAGTGGTTCCTGCTTTGTGCAAATCTCCGATGAAAACGTGCATCTCGTGCGCTGCCTGATGGATGAAGTATTCGGCAGCGGAAATTTCTGCACGTCCATCAAGTTCTTCAAAACTACGAGTCAAACAAGCAAACATCTGCCGCAAACGGCTGACTATATTGTGTGGTATGCCAAAAATATCGAGTTGACGAAGTTCAGGCCGCTTTATGTGGACAAGGACATCTTTCAATCTGCGAACGTTGGCTACGATTGGATCGAAGAAGAGAATGGTAAACGCCGTCCGCTTAGTGGCGCAGAAAAGCGGGATGCTGCATTCCTCCTCGGCGCGAAGGCGCGAATCTGTGCATTGGACAACCTCACCTCTCAAAGCGGGGGTGCATCAACGACATACCCATACCTTTTCAAAGGATCAGAATACAAGCCCACGACAGGTGGCTGGAAAACCAACATCAATGGGATGCGCGCATTGGAAGCCGCCGGTCGCCTTGCCGTTAAAGGCAGTCGCTTGCGCTACGTCCGATACTTTAGAGATTTCTCTGTTAGCCCGATCTCAGAGATATGGACTGACGTTGCAACTGGTGGATTCGTAAGTGAGAAGCTCTACACTGTTCAAACGACCGCGAAGGTCATTCAACGTTGCATTTTGATGACCACCGACCCCGGTGATCTTGTGCTTGATCCGACGTGTGGCAGTGGCACCACGGCCTACGTTGCCGAGCAATGGGGGCGTCGCTGGATCACCACGGACACGTCACGCATCGCGCTGAACATCGCCAAGACACGTCTGATGACCGCCACCTTCCCCTATTACCGCCTGCACGATGAGCGCGGCGATATTCGGCAAGGCTTCGTTTACAGGAAGGTGCCCCACGTCACGCTCAGAAGTATCGCGACCAGTGAACCCGCCGAGGAAGAAACACTCTACGACCAACCGGAGAGCGACAACAAACGACTTCGTGTCGCTGGTCCCTTCACGGTGGAGACGTTGCAAAACTATGAACCCGTTGCGCCGGAATCCCTGCGCACGCAGGACGCCGGCGAGGAGGCGGAGGATATGGCGCGCTTCGAGCAACGCATCTTTGCCCACCTGCAAAGCGCAGGCATCAAGACGGGCGACAAACGCGAGAACGCCGTCTTCCATCACGTCGAGCGCACGCCTTCAACCTGGCTTCATGCCGAGGGCTTCTATCGCGACACCGACGGCAGCGAACGCAAAGCCTACCTGCACATCGGCCCCAAGTTCGGCACCGTGAGCAAGGTGGCCGTGAACGAGGCCATCAAGGAATGCCGCACCAAGGGCGATGCCGACTGGCTCGTGATTCTCGGCTTTTCCTTCGAGAGCGACATCGAGAACAGCGAAGTGAAGCACACCGCCGAGAAGGTGAAGCATTTCCATCTTGGCTCCTTCCAAGTGACCAAGGTGCGGATGCACGATGACCTGATGCAGGAAGGCCTCATCAAGAAGGACAAGAAAGCCGCCAGCTTCGTCACCATCGGCGAGCCTGATTTACGCCTCACCCGTGCGAATGACAGCGTGATCGTGGAAGTGGCGGGACTCGACATCTACGACCCCATCAAGGACATCGTGAACAGCCGCAGCGTGGCAGACATCGCGTATTGGATGCTGGATGACGACTACGACGGCAGCAACTTCGTGGTGAAGCAGGTTTTCTTCTGCGGCAGCACCGATCAAGATGAATTCGCCGACTGGCAGAAAGGCTTGAGCAAACTTGCCGAAGCCAGCACCCGCGCCCGCGCCCAGCGCACCCTTCGCGTGGAGATTGACGAAGATGCGTTCTCAAGACTCTACGGCCACAAGAGCCACCCCATCCCCATCACGCACGACAAGCAGCGCATCGCCGTGCGTGTCATCAGCCAGTTCGGCGAAGAAACCACGAAGGTGCTCAACGTGGACATCGAAAGCCTGCCGAACGCCTTTGACCCGAAATTCCCGGACGGAAAAGCGCCCAAGAAGCAGCCCGCAAAGAAGACCCCATCGAAGACCGCGAAGAACGCAGCCCGCCCCGCATCGCGTTCTGCGCATCCTTCACGCGGAATCAAACAAAAAAGCAAATCATGAGCGCACAACCCAGCAATCAAAGCGCAATAAATACAGAAATCCCACCGTTCGCGCAATCGCAAATCGTCTTGCGTGTGCCGCGCACCCTCAAGGGCCGCGCGGTGCGGTGCTCGCGGATTCGCAATTTGAAGCTCTCGCCCTGGCTCACGGAAGCCATAGAGGAAAAATGCGAAAGGGAGGAAGCGGCCACCGGCTAATCCCGGTCTTTCAACTATCGCATTTTCAGCCGATTCTACGGGGGGCAGAGGTCAAATCCTGCCCCTAGTCGTTTTCGGGGGTAGGATGCGCGGAAGGTGTGAGAATCGTTAAGATACCGAAAGCGATAATCGCTTGACGATATTCCTGATAGGAATATTATCGCCGCCCCATGTGGACCCTCGCCTACAGCACCCAATGGCCGCGCGACGTGAAGCACTACGAGAAGAAGCACTCCCGCGAACTCGCGGCAGTCTTGCGGAATCTCGGACAACGCTATGTGCCGATGCTCAACGCAAGCCCGAATGCAAGGGCGGTTCAAGCGGGGTTCCTCCATCACGAACCTGAAGGCGTGGTAGCGATAGACCAGAAAGGTGGCGGCGTGGGATTGCAAGAGACGCGTCTTTACACCTTTGCGGATGACAGCACCCAAACCCTGTGGCTTATTACCGTAGGGAATAAAGATGACCAGCCGGACGACATCCAGTTCAGCCGTAAATTCGTAGAATCTTTAAAGGCCGAATCCGAGAACGAGAACAAGGCACAATAGATTTTCCCCAAAACCACACCATGAGCACCGAACTAAAAAAGAAAGAACCAGCAAAGACTACCACCGGTCGTTACAGCACCGTGGAGGAACTGATGGTAGCGTCCGGCGTCTCCGCTGAGACGCAGCAAATCGTGGCGGAGCTGCGCAAGGAATGCCAGCTCACCAGCCAGCTTGCCCTCATGCGCACGGCGGCAGGCATCACGCAGGAGCAGATGGCGGATAAAGTCGGCTGCACGCAAAGCTGTATTTCCAAACTAGAATCTGGAAATGACGAGGACATCACCTTGAAACAGCTTCGCGCCTACGCGGAAGTAACAGGCCAGCGCATTGGCGTAGGAGTTGGAAAACCAGTAAGCCACGTGGAGGCCATTAAACTCCATGCGTTGGGAATGCGAGATCATCTCCAATCCCTGGCAAAGCTCGCGCATGGTGATCATGAATTGGAAGCTGGAATCGAGAAGTTTTTCAGCGAGGCTTTCTTTAATATTCTCGACATCCTTGCGCTTAGTCAGCGTGAATTGCCGAATGGTGGTAACATCGAGTTTCGACTCGATATTGCCGAAAAGCCAAGAGGTGGAACAAGGCCCACGCCATCGCCTTCAAAGCTGCCTTCCACCTTCGGTGCGGTAGGACGACGAAAGATTGCCATCTGAACCAGCGGACATCCTGCGTTTCATTCTGACGATTGGTTCTTGGTTAATCGATAACCGATTTCCTGACTTCAATTATTCGTCGCACTGCCGCCTCTTTTTTTCTGCCTTTCAAACCGGCGCAGGAATTGATGCCAATGACACGAAGACTAGCCTTCGCCGTGGCCCACCTAAAAACCACCCGGCCTTAATTGCACGAGCAATGGCTTTGGCGTCCATCAGTCCTTCTTGACCGATCCGATATCGCACAATGATCCGCTGCGGCACAGATCGCCGCAGCGATGCCTTGACCCGCATCGGCTTGCTCACAGATGGCCTCTTGCTCATGTCTGAATAATACCAGCAAAATGCTATCACACCATAGTTCCAAAAAGGCGAGATACTGATGAACTAGCCGACACTGGCCCACCTCCCCGCCAAGTTGCAACTGCGCAAGAAAGACGGCTTCACCGTTGGCCGTGCCGCCCGCCCGATCAACGAGGCCGCGCTACGCGAAGCACTTGCAACCATCGGCGCGGAGTGAGAGCCACCCCAAGAGTCGGACTTTCCCGGAAGCGAGGGTGACGGACTTTCCCGGAAGCGAGGGTGACAGACTTTGGCGAGATCAACTTTCACTCCGTCCACAGACAGGGCGGCTGGAATGGGTTTGGCCGACGAAAATATCCGCCAACAGCGCGGCACCTCGATTCGACAACCGTCCAAGAAGTGTCCAAGCATCAAAAATTTTCACTCCAAACCCAAATCACCACCATCTACATAACTCATTGATAATGAAGGTGCCAACGGCGGGAATCGAACCCGCACGGGAGAAACCTCCCAACAGATTTTAAGTCTGGTGCGTCTACCAATTCCACCACGTTGGCCATGCAGCCGAATCATACGAGCACTTTGCATCCACGGCAATCTTTTGAATCAACAAGATTCATGCGAATCACTCGGAAATGCGTGGATTGATGAAGCTAATCAGGATTCTGTGCGGTTGAAAGCACGCACAAGTCCCACCATCACGCCCTGAATTGTCAGCTCACGCAAGGGAATCAGATCGGGATAACGCGGGTTCTCTGCCCGGAGACATGGCCGGCCTTTATCCATTATGAAACGCTTCAAGGTGCTTTCACCGTCGATGAGCGCAGCCACGATGTCGCGCGCCCTGGGTTCCCGCTGCTCCAGCACTACATAATCACCGTCACAGATATGTGCGCCAGTCATAGAGTCGCCCCGAACGCGCAGCGCAAATGGCCTCGCGTTCGAGGCCAGCCCCATCGCCCGCAAGTCCAAGGAAATATGCCGGTGCGCCTGCTGCGGATTGTCGGAGGCGAACCCGGCGGGAATGGCGCCAAAGACCGGAATATCCAGCATCTGTGAGCGTGACTGATGATCCTTGGGAAAGACCACGGCGCGCGCCTTGCCCGGCAGACGCCGGATGACACCCTTCCGCTCCAGTGCCCGGAGATGGCCCATCGCTGCGGTCTGACTGGCGAAACCGAAATGTTTCTGAATGTCGCGCGTGGACGGCATGACTCCCTCGTGGCGCTGGTAACGCCTGAGAAATTCGAGAAGCTGACCTTGCCGGTCCGTAAGCATGGGAAAAGTGAACACTGTTCAGAGTTGACCGTCAAGCATTTTTCCTTTTGAGCGCGGGACGCCTGAGCAATAGTCGGACATGACCCGCCCCGCTCCCTTCACCTTTGCCGCCGCACTGCTCTTTGGTGGTTTGTTTTCCACTTCCCAGGCTGAGGAAAAAACTTCCAAGCCACCTTCCAAAAATCCGGCAACGACAAGAGCCGACGCCTCGCCTGCAAAACTCGGCCTGGCTGATGATGGCAAGACCGGCCGCCTGCCCAGCCACACTACCGGCCTGTCCGATCTTGCCGCGCAGGCTTTCGCGCGAAAGGATTGGGAAAGGGCGCGCGGCTATTATCTGAACATACTCGCGACTGAGCCTGACAATCCGCTTACTCTCGCTAACATTGGAGCTGTCGAGCAACAGGCAGGCCGCTTGAAGGAAGCGAAAAATTACCTGCTCCGCGCCGTGAAGATCAATCCCGCGCTCCAGCAGACCTGGCTCGCGCTCGGTCTCGTCTGTCACGAGATGGGTGATTCCTATCTCGCTCTCTCTGCGTTCACCCGCGCCGTCCATGAAGATCCGCTTGATCCCAAAGCGCACAACTATCTCGCCGTGGTCGCCCGCAGCCTGGGCTGGCTCGACGCTGCGGAGGCGGAATTACAGCGCGCCATCGAACTGAAACCCGACTACGCCAACGCCCATTTCAATCTCGCGCTGATGTATCTCGATCGCAAACCGCCGTCCGTGGAGCTGGCTAGGCGGCATTACAACAATGCAGTCGCGCTCGGTGCGGAGAAAGATGGCGTGGTGGAAGAAAAGCTGAAGGGGAAGTAGCAAGGGCGTCTCGCCCTTGTTTGGCTCCATTATGATAGAGTCTTAGACAAGGGCAAGATGCCCTTGCTACAAAAATTGAGATGACTACAAGTGACTAACGAATTCACCAGCCAAGAACTCCGCAACATCGCCGACGCCGGCCTGCTGCGGAAACTGCGCACACTTGAATCCCCGCAAGGGCCTCTGATCAGGCTGGAAAATCGCGAAGTCATCAACTTCTCATCGAACGACTACCTGGGCCTGAGTCAGAATGAAGAACTCCAGAGCGCCATGACGGAAGCTGTCGCGCGCTTCGGCGTGGGCTCTGGCGCGTCCCGACTGATTTGCGGAAATCTCGCCGCGCACGACCAGCTCGACCAGACCATCGCCGCGTTCAAAAACACGGAGGCGGCGCTCGCGTTCTCCAGCGGCTACGCCACCGCCCTGGGCACCTTGCCCGCGCTCTGCGGAAAGGACGACACCATCATCCTCGACAAGCTCAGTCATGCCTCACTGATCGATGCCGCGAAACTGAGCGGCGCGGCGTTACGCGTGTTCCCGCACCACAACCTAGACAAGCTCGCGCACCTTCTGAAATCAACCCGCGCAAAATCATCCAGCACGCGCATCCTTGTCGTTACGGAAAGCGTCTTTAGCATGGACGGCGACGCCGCGCCGCTGCGCGAAATCGTGGAGCTGTGCGAGACGCATGATGCCATGCTCCTGGTGGACGAAGCCCATGGCGTCGGCGTGCTCGGCCCGGGCGGGCGCGGTCTGGTCGCGGAGCTTGGACTGGAGAAGCGCGTGCCCTTGCAGATGGGAACGCTCGGCAAAGCACTCGGCGTGAGCGGCGGTTACATCGCAGCATCGCGCGGCATGATTGATCTACTCATCAACAAAGCACGCAGTTTCATCTACTCGACCGCTCCGCCACCCGCCGTGGCCTGCACGGCGACAAGAGCGGTGGAGATCGTGCAAAGTGTACACGGTGATGAACTAAGAAAAAAGCTTCGCGAGAATCTCAATAAAGCGCGGGCCTTCAGCCCGCACTCTTCAATTCCACACGGCGGGCTAAAGGCCCGCGCTCCATTAGCAGCAATCCTACCAATCATCATCGGTGACGAATCCGTCGCGATGCAAACCAGCGCCGCTTTATTGGAGCGCGGCTTTCTGATACCAGCGATCCGTTATCCCACCGTGGCTCGCGGCAGCGCTCGACTGCGGCTCACGCTAAGCGCCGCCCATGAAACGATCCAGATCGAAGGACTTGTCGCGTGCCTTCACGACTTGATGTCGAAGCTGGGGAGCACGGTTGAACATCCGCTGCAAGAACCCGCCAAATAGTTTCTCGCGCAGCGCGAGCGAGAGATCAAAGCGCATGGCGCTGCTGGCAGCGAATGCGCGCAACAGCTCGCGTGCAGTCACCTCCTTCGCAAAATTTCTCTGTGCATGTGCCAGTCCCGCCGCGCCCATCGCGTCGCAGCGGACAGGGTCTTCCAGAAGTGCAGCTAGCAATCCTGCAAACTGCTCAGGCTGGTTTTCATCGCACAACAATCCCGTCATACCATCGATGACCATCTCCGGAATGCCGGCAAGCCGCGTAGCCACGCACGGTATACCAGCGGCCATAGCGTCCATAAGCACTGTAGGCAGATTATCCTTTCCGCCTTCGCGTTCCGTCTTGCACGCCAGTGCAAAAATTTGCGTCTCTTCAGCCAGTAAGTGCATGATTTTAGTCATGGGCAACGAGCCTATGAGCGTGACTTGTTCAGTCAGCCTAAGATTTGAGATTTGAGATTTGAGCTGTAGCTCAAGTGGCCCATCACCGACGATTCGGCAATGAAATTTTAGGCCTCGATCACGCAGCAAGGCGCAGGCAGTTATAAGATCATCATGACCCTTCTTTTCAATCAAACGGCCCACGCTCAGAATGCAGAATGATGAGTGTGATCGATCCGCCTTCCTACGGGCCTTGATGAAGGGGGTTATATCCAGGCCATTGTGAACCATTCGCATCCGGTCTGCCGCGTCTGGGAACTGGTTTTGCACGAGTCGCATCGCGTATTCGCTTTCAGTTACTATGAGGCTCGCGCTCTGAAACAAGAAGGGCATCGGCGGGCATTGAGCTCCAGGTTCGCAAAAGATGTCGTTAGCATGCGCTGTGAAACTGAAGCTGAGACCGAAAAACTTTCGCAACCACCAGCAGGTGCGTGCGCCAATGCCGGCAAAATGCGTGTGCGCGTGCCGGACTCGCGCATTCAATTCGCGAAGCTTATGGCCGATCCACGCTGCCTCATACACGCGCTTCTTGTCTGGATGGTGGCCCCAAAAACGAAGTGTAAGAATGACGCTCTGAGGCAACTTCTGCTGATCTATCAACCGGCGCACCTCGTCATAGAGTTTTTCTTCCTGCGGCAAAAAATGAACGCGGTCGAAAAGTTCGCTTGGGAAGTTCCGCACAACCTCATCGCGTGTGTCATGTATTGAGAAGATTACAAGTCGCACCCCGAGCCGCTCCAGCTCCAAAACCTCTCGAACGCAAAAGGTCTGGGTAAAGGTGGGGAACCGTTCGAAGATGTAGGCTAGATGAAACACTCAGAAGGGCGGGTGATAAGCGAAATTAACGGCCTTTATACTGTTCATCGCGCAAGCATAGACAACATTCTGACTGGCAGGGGCCGAGTGTCGATGGATGAATGCTGACTCTGGCGTCAAGGTTCGTGCGTGCAATCTCATTCATGCACAAGCAGTGAAAATTCCGACACCACCACAGTAGTCAGTATCGTCAAGCATGCCTTCCTCGTGAGTTGTGATAGTCGGCCTGTTATGCATGGCGAGTGGATGACAAAACCAGATTGCAGGATAAATGTCAAAATCAGAATTTCGTTCCACTCATTCATTCCCTTTGTTTCGACAATCGACAATCAACAGACTTTTGTCATCTTTACGCCATGTCACGCCTCGCTTATCTTTACAGCCGCTACCCGGTGGTATCGCAGACTTTCTGCGACTCAGAAATGCTGACGCTAGAGACAGCCGGGTTTGATTTGGAGATCATTTCACTCAATCGGCCACCGGACTCATTCCAGCATGAGCGGCTGGAACGGCTGAAGGCTGAGATCCATTATCCGCCACCGGAGGATGTTCTGAACGCGGAGGTGCGCACGCCCGGATTTAATGAAAAATTAGGGGCGCTAATCTCGGAGCACGATGCAAAATACGGCCAGTCCTTCAAGGCGGCGCTACGCGCGCGGAATGCATGGCACTTCGCGCCATTGTTGCGAAAGCTCGGCGTGCGGCATGTGCATGTCCACTTCGCCAACCGCGCCACTCACACGGCGCTGTTCTTGAAGAAGCTCGGTTTCACTTTCAGCTTCACACCGCATGCGCAGGATTTCATGGTGGATCTAGGGTGTGATGATCTCCTGCGCGAAATGGCACGAGAGGCAGAGTTTGTGGTGGCCGTGAGCGACTACTCGAGAGATTTGCTGGCAAAAATCTGTGCGGAAAGCGAAGCAAAAATCTTTCGCATATACAACGGCATTGAGTTAGATGATTTTACAACTGCCAGGCATGTAAGCGGTGGCACAATACGCATTGTTAGTGTCGGTCGCCTGATCGAATTCAAAGGGTTTCAACATCTTCTTCAGGCATTGAAGCTGCTGAAGGCGCGTAATGTTGAGATCGAAGCGCGAATCATCGGCGAGGGGCCAATGCGCGCAGCGTTGGAGGAACTGATTTCGGCGCACGGTTTGGCCACTCATGCACAACTATTGGGAAGACGTAGCCAGAAGCAGATTCAGCAGGAGCTAGCTGACGCGCATATGTTTGTATTGCCCGCCATTGTGGATCAAAAAGGCGCGAGTGACATGCTGCCAACAGTAATCACCGAGGCTATGGCGTGCGGCCTGCCCGTGGTGAGCACGACTGTGGCGGGCATTCCCGAGATGGTTTTGCATGGGAAAACCGGTCTTCTAGTGGAGCCTGGTGATGAGCATGCATTGGCGAATGCAATCATGGAGCTGGCGCTTGATCCATCAAGGCGCAAGGCTTTTGGCGAGGCTGGACGCAGACGCGCGGAGGCGTTATTCGCGCTGAACAAAACAGCGAGGTGTCTCGGCGACAAATTCAGATCTGTGGTGAATGCCCGACCGGCGCTCCAGGCAAGTGTGACTCTCCGCCGCGAAGCTCCTATCGTTTACCTTATGAACTCGTATTATGGAATGGAGACGTATCTCCAACAATTTCACGATGAACCGCGTTTGCGCATTCTGGCATGCTCACTAAGTCAAAAGCATGGCCAACTCGATGCGAGCGCGCTAACACAGATCGAGTTTCTGCCAGATGCTTCAGTGATGGAATCCCACTGGCTGCGGCATGTGGCCAAGCGTTTTCAATTGGAGAAACTCCGAAAGATTTTAGGTGAAGCGGTCGATGGCGAGGATTTTTATTTGCAAGCGCGTCGTTCAGTCTATCTGGGCGACGTTTTACAGCGCCGAGGGGTGCGACATGTGCATGCGTTACACTCCGACGCGGTTTTGTGTGTGTGGTTTCTGAAGAAATTAACGGGATTACAAGTCAGCGCCACGATCGAAGCATCGCCCCTGATTAAACGTGCAACCCTTGCAAAGCTGCTCGACGATTTTGATCTGGTTAACAACTCCGATGAAAAACGCGCGGGCGAAACTGAACTTCTACAACGAGGGGCAATTCTACAATGTAATTCCCCGACCCGCCGCCAATTTCGATTCGGGGCGTTTCGTCTGAATCTGAGCACCCCGAGTGTGGTGCAGAATCGCAGCAATTTGGTGCGTGAGTGGTTTGAGAAAATCGTGCATAACCTACATGTGTGAGCGGCTCACATGCGCCTTGCCCGCGCCACCTCATTTTTGATGCCTTCATCTATGGAAATACGTGCCTGCCAGGAAAGTTTCTCTCGGATACAGGTTACATCCAGCCTATTGTCCAATACATCCCAATGGCGCGTAGGTTGCTGTTCGATCTTCAAAGCGCGTCCTGTGATTATTTCCACCCGCTCAATGAGTGTGGTCAAGGAAATCCCAGTTCCGCTCCCCAGATTCCACGTGCCCGTAAGCCTCTGATCGATGATTAGCCAAAGTGCTTCAAGAAAGTCGCTGCAATGTAAGTAGTCCTTGACGGAGTCGCCCCCCCAACGGTGGAAGACAGCACCGGAGAGAGCGCAACGCACCAAGTGAGCGATGACCCCCTGCGCGTCTTGTGGAGTGGATTGGAGCGAGTAAACGCTGCCGACTCGAAGAACGCAGTATGGCAGTTGACTGTCCCTCAGAAGACATTCACCAAGCAATTTGCCGTTGGCATAAGTTCCGATAGGGTGGGCAGGGTCAGTCTCGCGGCTGGCACGCCCTGGAGCAGATCCATATACCGCCCCGGTTGACAGAAAAATAAACAGCGGCGGTGCCGGATCGCGCTGCAAGCGGGTAATGAGCCTCTGCATGAGCGGCAAGTCCACCTGTTCGAATGCTTTGGGATTTTCTTCCGCCGTTGCGGGGACAGTGCTCCAAGCCCCGTGGATCAATGCCTCGGCATGCAGTGGGCCGAGGCCATTGAGAAGATCCTGCAGATGATCGTGCCCTTCGCCGGGAGTTCTCGAAAAGGATCGGACGTGACCTCGCCTTGATTTTACGGCTTGGATGGCGCCACCAATCCTTCCACGTCCGCCCGTCAATAGAATCACTGGTGAAGTGCTTCTCTCACAAAATTGCTCAGTTTCAACCGTAAGGGCTCGCATGATTATCATTCACAACTATTTTGAACTGTCTGTAGCACGTTCGCTCATGCGAGCAATCTGGCAACGGAGTTCTACGCGGAGCTATGATCATGCTCTATGCCCGCCGCACCCAGCGCATCACTGCGGACCGGCTCCTGCAGCCGCACACCGATTCGCTCCAGCTCCAGAATTTCCCGCACGCAGAAGGTTTGCGTGAATGTCGGGAATCGCTCGAAGACGTAGGCGAGGTGAAACACTGGGAAAGGGATAAGTGAAAAGGGGCAAGTGAAAAGGAAAATCCTGACCGGGAAGTGAATTCACGCGACCCCATTCCTCATGCATGAAGCGACCGGTTCAAACACCCATGCAGAATCAGGGCGCGAGGCTCGGAGATGATTCACGCGGATCGATGTGGGCCTCGCCCGGGATCAGCCTGATTTTCCGCTTTACACCATCATAGGCATAAGCCCGCAGCGTGACCTTGCCGTCTTTGGGCAGAAGCGTACGATCCACCGGCCAGCGCCAGCCGAAGTAGTGATCGTAAAACTTCCTGCGCCGGGCGACACGCTCGAAAAAGTCATCGGGTAGTTCCGGTGAGACCAGCGCGATGATCTTCTCCGGATGCTCCAGCGCTGTCGCGGTGATGAGGATGAGCGCTGGCGTGCCCGTCGGATCCTTGGGCACCCCGCAGGCCCCCCGCAATTCCTCCCCGCCATCAGTGTCGGAATGCAAGCTCACGTTCCACTCTTTCCGCGATACGGCAGTCAGGCGGGGAAAGGATGACACCAGCGAGTCCGGCGCAAACACCACGCCGCGCAGCCGGTCCTGCTCCTTCAAGAAGCTGACCAAAGCCGGAACCTTGGCACCGAAGTCGAGATTGTAAAATACACCCGGCGCCACCGGCAGGACCTTGGCGAAATCAAGTGCGGCCTGCCTGGATGCCATCCGCCGGTGAAAAAGCTCCATCCGCTGGATGCCGTCGTTCCAGCTCAGAACCTGGGCGATAACAAATACGGCCACGGCCGCAGGCGCCATTTTTTTCATCCATCCAACGGCTGATTCAGTTCCTCCAGGGCGCGTCCATGCCGTGACCGTCAGCATGAGCACCCCCAGTGGCAGAAACAGCATGAAGGTGCCGTAGTAATCTGTCAGGCCCGTTTCCGGATTGACTCGGAAACGCCCCAGACAAATCGAGGCGGCGTTGAAGATGGCCCACAGACAGAGCGCGATCCAGGGCCACGCGCGGCGGATCAGGACGGGGTCAGGCCCGGACAACAACCTCCAGCAGCAGCCGAGAAAAGCCGCGAGCAACAACGATCCCCAGGCCGCGCACATCGGCAGGAGTTCAAACCCCGTGCCGCGCCCCAGCGCATGGCCGCACATTGCGACCACGTAATGGATGCTGTCCAGCGGCCTTTCCAGCAATGCTCCCATTTGAAGTTCGCGTCTCTCGCCCGGTCCGAAGGCGTTCAGCGCGATCCATCCCGCGAGACCGCAGAAGATCAGCCAGGCCGCATTTTGCAGCACGCGCGCTTTCATGCCGCTGCTTTTGAAAGCCATGCACGCCGCAGGCCACAGCAGGAAGCCCACCGCAAATCCAGTGCCAAACGCAAACGCCGAAACGAGAGCCGACAACAGCGCCAGCAACCAGCGCCACCACGGAATGCGGTCAGCGCTCAATGCCAGCAGACCGATCACGAGGCAGGCGCCGGGAATGAAATTCTGAAAAACAAAATCCCAAATCCAGGCCTTCCCCTGGGCCGCCGTGAAAATGCAGAGGTTGGCCAGGAACATCAATCCCGCGCCGTGCGCAGGTCTTCCGAGCCAGAGCGGGCGGGACAAGGCGAGCACGCCAAGTGCGATGACCAACGATAACATCCACGACACCAGCGGCAGCAAAGCGACGTCACCACGCGCAAAATGAAGCACGGTAAAGTAAACGGCCTTCCCGGGCGCGCTCGGGTGGACGTTGTGCGGGGTGAATAATTGCAGCCAACTGTAGCGCCCTTCGCACCAATGCTGGTATTGCTCCACAAACCCCCAAGAATCCTGATAAGGCAGCGGAAGACGAAACTGCAGGATGAGGGCAAAAACCACGAACGCCGGTGAAAATGCCAGCGCCCAGCGCAACCAGTTCCCCACCTTGGCATCCCACTGCTTCGCTGCTGAATCTTCCTTCACTTCAATACCTGTCATGAACTGTGAAGCCTAGGGAGACACTGCTTAATCGCAAGTAGAAGCGAGCCACCATCTCTGATCCCGGTGCAGCAAGCGACGAGGGCGTCGCTTCTACTCTTTGTTCAGCACTTCCCTTATCCCTTATCCCTTATCCCTTATCCCTTTCCACTTTTCCGTCACTCACCCGCCGCCTTCTTAACTTCGGTCTTTTTTTCCTGAACCTTGAGCGACTCCACGGGCTCCAGCTTCGGGGCAGCCCCGCCCTTGGGGACAAACAACAGCGCGGCACCGTTGATGCAGAAGCGCCGGTCAGTGGGCGTTTTGTAGCCTTCTTTTTCAAAAACATGGCCGAGGTGCGCGTCGCAACGCTTGCAGATGGTTTCCACGCGACGCATCCCGCTCGAGTTGTCCACGCGTTCGAGAACGTTGTTGGCCTTGGTCGCGTCATAGAACGAGGGCCAGCCGCAGCCACTATGAAACTTTTCGTTGCTGGTGAACAGCTCGGCACCGCAGCAGACGCAATAGTAAGTGCCTTCACCCTGCTTGTTGAACACCTCGTAAGCCTTGCCATTGGGAGCCTCGGTGGCGGCTTGGCGGGTGATGGCGTATTGCTCGGGCGTCAGCTTCTTGCGCCATTCCTCGTCGGTCTTGATCACTTTGGCAGTTTCCATGGTTTTGCTTTTCTTTTCGTTGGAACTTGGTTTGTCTTCAGCGCACGACAGGCTGAATCCTGACAGGAAGATGCCGAGAATGATGTGATGCGCGTACTTTTTCATAGTGACAGCCATTATAGTCATGAGATGCCGGAATATGTTCGTTATTCCCAAATAATACGCCCCTAAAGATCACGGCTTGCGCAAATCATAGCAAAGAATCCGCTGCCCGCAGGACTGCCTCACCATTTCCCGCTCGTTCTGCGTGACGTAGAGCAGGCCCCGGCTCACCGCAGGCAGGCACCAAGTCTGCGGCGCGTAGAACAACTGGGCGCGGGCTTCGATCTTTGCATCCTCCGGCGTGAGGTCGAGCCACAGCAGTGCACCGGTCTCCCCGAGGCACAGAACCTTGCCATCGACCCGAAGCAGACTCGCGCGCATGATGCCCATCTTCGCGGATCGACCGCCGTTCTTCTGCGTCATCTCCTCATCTTCCCAGGCAACTTCTTTGCGCCATTTTTCAGTGCCGTTCGCGGCATCGACGCAAACCAGTTGCGACGACTGCTCCGTCTCGCCGTCTATGCCATAGAGAAAGCCATCTTGCTGCACGGGATTCATCCAGTGCATGGCAAAATCGGGTGCGCGCCAGACTTCGCTGGTCTTGAAGTTCGCATCGAACTCGATCATCACGCCGCCGAGCGGACGACCCTTGGGATAAGTGGTGCTGATGAACACCCGGTTCTTTCCCGGGATGACCACCGGCGAGCTGCCGATGGCCTGAATGTATTCAGCCGCCCGCCACGGATGACGCACCAGCACCGTGCCGTCCTTCGGATCAAGCACCAGCAGCCCACCGGTCGCCGGCTTGCTCTCGCCACCGGCATAGATGGTCACTACATCGCGCCCGTGGATTTGTCCTCGCACCGGCGACGCATAGCTCGCACCCCATTCATCTTTCACACCCCAGGCCAGCTTCCCAGTTTTCAAATCGAAGACCCCCACGCAAAGCCCCGGCTTCGCCAGCGCGATCATGCGGTCGCGGGTGACATCGTCGGGCACGGGCGCCTCCTTGCCACCGACGTTCACGATGACTTTTCCATCGTGGATCAACGGCGTTCCACCGTGCCCGAAAAAATCCTGCGGCACATGGAACTCTTTCTGCAAATCTCGCCGCCACGCGACCCGGCCCGTCTTGAGATCGAGACAAGTCATTACACAGGTCACACCCACCGTGACGACGCGGCCCTCGGCGATCACCGGACTGCCGCGCGGACCGTTGCCGAAGCCATAGCGATCTTTGTATTGAATGGGATAATCGTGAATCCAGAAGCGCCTGCCCGACTCTGCATCCAGCGCCTCGATGGTTTCCTTGCCGTCGAGATTATGGAAGACGACGGCATATCCTCCGGCAATAGCGGGAGATGTGTAACCGTCGCCCTTCTTCACCTCCCATAGCAGAGTCGGCCCGGTCTTTAGAAACTCATGCAGCAGATGCGTCTCCGGTGACGTTGCGTCGTCATCAGGTCCAAGAACGCGGGGCCAGTCCGACGTGCGCGCTTCATTGCTCAAAGGCTGCGGTTTCGCGTGAAAAGTCAGCCGATCAAAGTCCCGCGACTCCGTCGCGGGCTGTTCCGCGAAAACCTCGAACTTGGGTGGAGCAGGATCCGCGAACGGTTCCGCAGCGCTGACGCCGGCTGCGACCGTGAGAAATAAAATCCATCTGGACAGCGGCTTCATGTTTCATCATGCTAATCGCGCCATGAAGCTTGCCAAACAATTCCTCGCCTCTTCACTCGCCCTCTGCGCCGCTCTCCTCGTGTCTTGCGCACAGGTGGGACTGCAGTCCGCCGCCCGCCCCGACCATGTCTCGCATGTCGTTCTCGTCTGGCTGAAGAACAAAGGCAGCGCTGCCGACCGCGCCAAAGTGATCGAGACCACGAAGATGTTCCGCGATCAGATCCCCGGCATCATCGCCATGAGCGTCGGCGAACCGCTGCCCAGCGCCCGAGCAGTGGTGGACAGCAGCTTCGACGTGGGTCTTGTCATGCGCTTTGAAAGCAAGGAAGCCATGGACGCCTACGAAAAACATCCCGTTCACACGAAGGCCGTAAAAGAAATCCTGGCCCCGCTCGCGTCGAAGATCGTGGTCCACGACTGGACAGTAAAGTAGCCCAAGGATTCCGCCAATAACTGCGGGAGTTTTATAAAATTTCCGGCGAATTGATTGCGATCGGTTTCATCCTTCATCCTTTATCCTTTTCCCCTCGATGCGCCGCCTTTCACTCTACGCTTTCGTCATCACCCTGCTCTGGCTCGGCTTTGTCAGTGCCATCAGTTTTCTGGAAGCGCCGATCAAATTCAAAGCTGGTGTGGAGCTGAAGGACGCGTTGAGCATCGGGCGACTGGTCTTCGACGCGCTCAACCGAGTCGAGTGGGTCTGCTGCATTATTTCGTGGCTCATTGTCCTCCGGCTCAGAATCGTTCGCACGCGCGGCAGCCTCATCCTGCTGGCCTTGATCACAACCATCCTCGCATTCCAGACCTGGGGGCTGTTGCCGCCACTCGATGCCCGTGCGATTGCCTTTCTCCACGGCCAAGTGCCAGACGCGAGCTGGCATCATCCGGCCTACATCGGCGTCGAAATTGTCAAAGCACTGCTCCTCGGCGTTCTGGCTTCCATGCAAATCCAATCCTTCGCGCGCGCGGTGATTTCGGAGTGACGCGGCGATCTCATGTCGTTCCATCGGGCTTGCGCTCTCCGTTGTGGCGGGATAGAATGGTGAATGACCGTCACTTTGACCATTACAGACGAAGTTGCTGCCGACCTGACCGCGAAGTTTGGCAATCCCGGACTAGCAGCCTTGGATGCGCTGGCGGCTGAAGCGTATGAGCAGGGAACCCTTTCCCTTGCCTAGGTGCGTGCCATGCTTCGTCTTGAATCGCGCTGGGAGGCGCAGGCGGTTTTATCACGGCATGGCGTATGGCCCGGCACTACTGTGAATGATTTACAATCCGACCTCGACACGCTCGCCAAAATTCCCGCCGCTTCCTGATGCTGGTCATCAGCGATACCTCCGCGCTTTCCGCGCTGGCTGAGACTTCGATGGTCAATCTCCTGCCATTCATCGCAGGCGATGTGACCATCACTGAGACCATACAACATGAGTGCGCGGACTCTGGCGCACCCGCTGAACTGAAAGCATGGATCGTCGCGCCCCCGGCTTGGTTGAGCATTGTGCCCGATCCCGCAATTCTTTTGCCGGAAACAATTGTCCTCGATCAAGGCGAGGCCAGTGCGACACACTGGCCTGCAGGAGCGACCGGGGAGTCTTCTGATTCTCGATGAAAAACGCGGTCGCTCAGTGGCAGTAGCACTTGGTCTGCTAATGATTGGAGTTCTTGCCATAGTCACCAGCGCCGCCATCCGTGGGTTGGTGGATTTTAATTCGGCAATGGCGAAACTCAAGGCGATAGGCTTCCATCTCTCCAACGAATTGATCAAGCAAGCACGACTGAAAGTAACAGCCGACAACTCGGGTGATTGAAACCCTTTTTACCACATTCATCAGGGAGTTTGAGCAAATCCGGCAAACTCAAAATCCGCCAGCGATGCATGCCGCCTCCAGGCACCATCGAAATCAAGGTGCGCCGTCACGGCACAGGGCACGACCACGCAACGCATTTGCGCCGCATGAGCCGCACGAAGTCCGTTGAGAGAGTCTTCTAAAACGACAATTTCACCACCCGGCACACCGAGCTTGCCCGCAGCACGCTGAAACAAGCCAGGGTCGGGCTTCGCCCTCCCGGTGTCTTCGAGACAGGTAATGTTTTGAAAAGCCTCCAGCAGGCCGAGATGCTTCAGCCATTGCTCCACCCACCAGCGCGGTGAACTGCTGGCGACTGCGCAGGGCAGCTTCAACTCATCCGCTTCCCGCAAGCGGTCCCGCACACCCGGCAGCGCATCGTATGCGGAAAGGATCGCCATGACGCGTTTCCGACGCTCCGCATGTATCGGCTCCCAGTCGAGTTCGCGCCCGGCCAGTTTCTCCAGCTCGCGCTTTGGGTCGTAAGCGCCGAAGTCGCTACCCACGCACTGCGCCCAGGTTTCGAGCGTGAGCGGCTGGCCGTGTTCCGCGTAAATCTCCCGCCAGGCCTCAAACGTGGCCGTCTCCGTGTCCATGATGAGTCCATCGAAATCGAAAATGATGGCGCGCATTGTTTTCCTTCGCAGGTGTTTAAGTAGGCGATGCCTCCGGCTTCGCATTGCGTCAATGAAATGAAGCGGGACGCTTCACCTACTTATTCTCCAACAATATCCCCAGCGCCTCCGGTGTGGTGACCGGCGCCTGACAAGTCTGGTTCCGGCAGACATACGCCGCCGCCTTCCCGGCGACGGGGGTCATGCTGGTGATGGTCTCGTTCTTCTCCGCAAGGAACTTCTGCCCCTCGCCGCCATCCGCATAGAGCACCACCGCCAGCGGCAGAAAATGTCGCCACGTCTCTTTCGTCAGCGCCTGGAATCCGGGATCTGCCTTATCGCCAGCGAGCACGATCTCCATGTCGCCGTGATGCAGGAAATACAGAGCGGTGGTCATCACCGGCACACCGAAGGGCGAATTCTCCAACGTATGACCAAAAAGCCTCAGCAGTTGCTCTGCTCGTCCGCGCAGATCTTTCCGCGCGAGCATTGAGGAGAGGCGCAGCAGGTTGAGCGCGGCCACGGAATTTGGCGAAGGCTCGGCGCTGTCATGATCCTCCTTCACCTGAAGCA
This sequence comes from Verrucomicrobiota bacterium, assembly GCA_009885695.1. Classification (GTDB taxonomy): domain Bacteria; phylum Verrucomicrobiota; class Verrucomicrobiia; order Verrucomicrobiales; family Verrucomicrobiaceae; genus VFKE01. The sequence continues at coordinate 37,028 of VFKE01000013.1, forward strand.
CGGAATTCGGAATGCTGGCACTGACACTGAAGTAGCCGCCGTGTTCTTTGTCCCAGTATTTCGCGTCGAACTCCTTTTGCAACTCGACGGCCCACTTCAGCCATTTCACATCGAAGCCGGCCTCATACAAATCGAGCAAACCTTGGATAAGCAGGGCATAGTCCGGCGCAAACGCGGGGATGTTCGACACCCCCTCCCGCCAGCTCCGGCGCAAGTCCTTGCCGGGTGTGCCGCAGAGCTTGTCGTGGATGAACTGCGCCGCCTGCTCCGCCAGCGTCAGATAACTCCGGTCGTCGAGCACGGACGATGCTTTCGCCAGCGCGGAAATCATCAAGCCATTCCAGGCGGTGAGCACCTTGTCATCGAGATGCGGGCGCGGGCGCTTGGCGCGGGCTTCAAACAAGGTCTTGCGGCCGCGCGTCAGGATATCGGCGACCTTGTCCTCCTCCAGCTTGAAGTATTCTGCGGTCTTCTTCGGTGAAAACGCACGGAAGAGCGTGTTCAACCCCTTCAGCTCGCCATGCGGATCGCTCTCAGGCCGGGCGTTGCCATCGCGGCGCGCTCCATACGCATAGCGGAATATGCCGCCTTCGTTTTTGCCAAGAAGGCTGTCGATCTCGTCTGCCTTCCAGACGTAGAACGCGCCCTCGCTTTTCTTCGTTCGCGTCTCGTCAGTATAGCTGTCCGCATCCTCAGCGGAGAAGAAGCCGCCCTCCGCATGACGAAGGTCGCGTTTGCAATAAGTGATGATTTCGCGCGCGATCTCGGCAAAGAACTCGATGCCGGTGTTTTGAAAGCCCTCGATATAAGCCACGGCAAGCTGCGCCTGGTCGTAGAGCATTTTTTCGTAATGCGGCACATGCCAGAAGGCGTCCACGGAGTAACGATGAAAACCGCCGCCGAGATGATCGCGAATGCCGCCGAACGCCATCTGGGTCAGCGTGGTTTTCACCATGGTCTCGCTCCAGCCGGAGTCGTGATCCTCGTTCTTCAACTCGAACCACTTCTTCAAACGCCACAACATCAGCAGCACGACCGGGCGCGGGAACTTGGGCGAACCGCTGAAGCCGCCCTCGTGATAATCGAACTGGCTTGCGGTGTCGTCGTAAGCCTTCTTCAATACCGTCTCCAATGTCGCTTCGTGCTGCTTCTGCTCGTCGCTGATATGCTCTTGCAACTGAGCCAGTGCTGCGGCGCTTTTCTCGCGGATGCCCCCCGCGTCTTTCTCCCAGACCTTGGTGATCTCGCCGAGCAGTGACTTGAATCCTATCCTGCCGTATTTGTCTTCCGGTGGAAAATAAGTGCCTCCGAAAAATGGCTTCAACTCCGGCGTCAGAAACACACTCATGGGCCAGCCGCCATGGCCGCTCGAAGCCTGCACATAAGTCATGTAGGTAAGATCCACATCGGGTCGCTCCTCGCGATCCACCTTCACGCTGATGAAATGTTCGTTGAGCACCTTCGCGGTCGCCTCGTTTTCGAAAGATTCATGCTCCATCACATGACACCAGTGGCAGGTGGAGTAGCCGACCGAGAGAAAAATGGGCTTGTTCTCGTTGCGGGCCTTTTCAAAGGCGGCTTCACCCCACGGCATCCAGTTGACCGGGTTGTGCGCGTGCTGGAGAAGATAGGGCGACTTCTCGTGGGCGAGGGCGTTGGTGTGCTTGGGTTCGGGCATGGCGGGGATGATGTTTAGACTCAAAATCGGGAAGTTCAAAGGCGCAGGCTGTCTCTATCAATTTACGATGGACGCCGCACCACCTCCTTTGATAGACTAGATTACGTTCGCCGCGCCACATGAAATACATTCTGTCTCTCGACCAGGGCACCACCAGCTCGCGTGCCATCGTGTTTGACCACTACGGCTCCATCGTCTCGGTGGCGCAACAGGAGTTTCAGCAGATCTTCCCCAAACCCGGCTGGGTGGAGCACGACCCGGAGGAAATCTGGCTCACTCAGGCGCGTGTCGCTTCCGAGGCGCTGGTGAAGGCGCGGCTCATGGCGACGGACATCGCGGCCATCGGTATCACGAACCAGCGCGAAACCACCGTCGTCTGGGATCGCAAGACCGGCAAAGCCATCTGCAATGCCATCGTCTGGCAGGATCGACGCACCGCCGCTGAATGCGACAAACTCAAAAAACGTGGATTAGAAAAAGTGATCCGCAAAAAAACCGGCCTGGTAATCGACGCCTATTTTTCCGCCACCAAGCTCCAATGGATTCTCCACAACGTGCCCGGCGCCATGGCGAAAGCGAAAGCCGGCAAGCTGGCGTTTGGCACCATCGATTCCTGGCTGGTCTGGAACCTCACCAATGGCAAGAGCCACGTGACCGAGCTTAGCAACGCCTCACGCACCATGCTCTGCAACATCCACACCGGAGAATGGGACACGGAACTACTCAAGATTTTTGGCGTGCCGCGTTCGATGCTTCCTGAGATCCGCTCCTCCAGTGAGATCTATGGCGAAACAAAACTTCCCGGCGGAGCCTCCATCCCCATCGCCGGCATCGCAGGCGACCAGCAGGCTGCGCTGTTCGGACAGGCCTGCACGAGTCCCGGCATGGTTAAAAACACCTACGGCACCGGCTGTTTTATGCTCATGAACACGGGCACCAAACCTTTCACCTCAAAGAACAAGCTGCTTACGACGGTTGCCTGGCGCATCGGCAAACGAATCGAATACGCGCTTGAGGGCAGCATCTTCATCGCCGGTGCTGTGGTGCAGTGGTTGCGCGACGGACTGGGCATCATCCAGTCTTCGCGCGAGGTCGAGCCGCTTGCCGCGCAGGTGTCCGACACCGGCGGCGTTTATCTCGTTCCTGCTTTCGCCGGACTGGGCGCGCCGCACTGGGATCAGCACGCCCGCGGCATCATCACCGGCCTCACCCGCGGCAGCAGTCGCGCACACATCGCGCGTGCGGCGCTGGAGGGGATCGCCTTTCAGGTCGCGGATGTGCTCCACGCGATGGAAGCCGATTCCATAATCCGCCTGCATGAACTCCGCGTGGACGGCGGCGCGTGCGCCAATAATTTGCTCATGCAATTCCAATCCGACATCCTCGGTTGTCCCGTGGTGCGGCCGCTCGTCACGGAAACCACCGCGCTGGGTGCCGCGTATCTCGCCGGGCTGGCGGTTGGTTACTGGAAGGATCAAAAAGAAATCGCGCTGCAATGGCAGGTGGACCGCATTTTCAAACCAGCGATCAAAGATTCGGTGCGGAAAAATTTGCTCGCGGGTTGGAATTGCGCGCTGGGGCGCGCCAAGATTGAGGTAGGGACGGCGCATTGAGTTGCGCCGCCCCTCCCACCGAACCGGACGGGCGGGTCTCCCGCATCCGGCTCTCCAGTCAGTAGTTGGCTGCTATACGCAGTCGGATGATTTCAAACTCGCGGGCGGCTTCCAGGTTGAAGAGCCCGTGTTCGTCAAAGTAG
>VFKE01000065.1 GCA_009885695.1 Verrucomicrobiota bacterium
AATGACATCTGCGCGCACGAGGACATGCTGCCGACTTTGTTGGCTGCGGCCGGCGACAAGACGGTCAAGGAAGACCTCCTCAAAGGCCGCAAAATCGGCAGCCGCAACTACAAGGTGCATCTCGACGGCTACGATCTAACGCCGGCACTCAAGGGCGAAGCCGCCTCGCCGCGCAAGGAATTCATCTACTGGACTGACGATGGCAGCGTCGCCGCCTTGCGCTATAACAACTGGAAGCTGACCTTCCTCGAACAAAAAGCGGAAGGCATGGATGTCTGGATCGAGCCGTTCACCCAACTGCGTGCGCCCATTATCACCAACCTGCGCATGGATCCGTTTGAGCGGGCCAAATCGGAACATGCCGTCGGTTATCAACAATGGTTCAACGAACGCATGTTCATGATCGCCCCTGCCGCCGGCTTTGTCGGTGAATGGTTGCAGAGTTTCCGCGAGTTTCCGCCACGGATGAAACCCGGCAGCTTTAGCCTCGATCGCGTGATGGAAGCGGTGAGCAAGCCAAAGGGCAGCAACTAACGCCACGCTGAATGGAAAACTGAATCAATCCACCGGGCCGCACCTGTTCCATCCGGGTGCGGCCCTTTTTCTGAACTGATTCGATTGTGAAACACGCGGGCCGTCTCCCACGAGGCGGCCCGCGACTTCACCAGCGAAATGAAAACGAACACCCTGAAAACCACCCGTAAACCAAACCTCCTCGCCGCTGATCTTGCTCCGATTGAGAAGATATAATTTTGCAGCCCACGTAATCCCGATGATGAAGAAGCCAGCCACCCCCAAACATCCCGCCGTCGCGAAAGCGACATCAGGTGATCTTGCTGCGCTTCTCATTGAAGTCCGCAACCTCATCCAGTCCGCCCGTCGGGGCGTGGCTTCGGTGGTGGATACGTTTCAGGTGATGACCAGTTTCGAGATTGGCCGCCGCATCGTGGAGCATGAGCAGAAAGGGGCGAAGCGGGCGGCGTATGGTGCGGAACTACTGAAGGAGCTTTCCGGGCGGCTGACGGAGGAGTTTGGAAGGGGATTTTCCGTCACCAATTTGAAATTGATGCGGCAGTTCTTCACGGAGAACCAACTCCGGATTGGTCAGAAGGCTTCTGACCAATTCAACCTCGGCCAGATTTGGCAACAGCCTGCTGCCAAATTGAGTTCAGCCACAATGCGTCAGAAGCCGTCTGACCATTTGGTGATTCAACAGAAGGGTTCTGTTGAATTGAACAACCCATTCACTATCAGTTGGTCCCATTACGTCGTGCTCCTCGGAATCAAGGATCCTGAGGAGCGTAGCTTCTACGAGATCGAGGCCACCAACGAAGGTTGGTCCGAACCGGAACTCCGTCGCCAGAAAGCCTCCTGCCTTTACGAGCGTCTCGCCCTGAGCCGCGACAAGGCGGGGATCAAACGCCTCGCCAGCGAAGGGCAAATCATCACGAGACCCGAAGACCTTTTCAAGGAACCGCTCGTCCTTGAGTTCCTCGGTCTCGACGCACAGGCCCGTTACTCCGAGTCCGATCTCGAAACCGCGCTGATCTCCCATCTTGAAAAATTCCTGCTCGAACTCGGCAAAGGCTTCCTCTTCGAGGCACGGCAAAAGCGATTCACCTTCGATGGCGACCACTACTTTCTCGACCTCGTTTTTTACAATCGGTTGCTTCGCTGTTATGTCGTGATCGATCTCAAGCTCGACAAACTCACGCATCAGGACCTCGGCCAGATGCAAATGTATGTGAACTACTACGACCGCGAAGTGAAGCTGCCGGATGAAAAATCCACCATCGGCCTGCTGCTTTGTAAGGAGAAAAAAGACGCCGTGGTGAAGCTCACTCTCCCGAAGGACGCCAACATCCACGCCAAGGAATACCAGCTCTACCTGCCATCGAAAGAACTGCTCCGCCAAAAGCTCCTCGACTGGTCCCGCGAGGCAGAGGCGCAAACCGTCAAATCCCGGAAACGAATTTCAAAATAACAACCGATGAAAATAAAAAACATCCTCGCCGCCGCGCTCGCTGGTGCGCTGGCATTCACATCCGCCCACGCCGCCGACCCGCTCCCCTCGTGGAATGACGGCAAGGCCAAGCAAGCCATCGTCGCCTTCGTCGAGAAGGTCACCAAGGAAGGCTCCCCCGACTTCGTGCCTGTCGCGGAACGCATCGCGACCTTCGACAACGACGGCACACTCTGGTGCGAGAAGCCGCTACCGGTGCAACTATATTTTGCGCTCGACCGAGTGAAGGCGCTTGCGCCGCAGCATCCCGAGTGGAAGGACAAGGAGCCGTTTGCCTCGGTGCTCAAAGGCGATTTGAAAACCGCCGCCGCTGGTGGCGAACACGCGATCATGGAACTCATGATGGCCACCCACACGGGCATGACCACAATGGAGTTTGAAAAGATCGTGAAGGATTGGATTGCGACCGCGAAGCATCCGACGACCGGCAAGCGCTTCCTCGACATGACCTATCAGCCGATGCTCGAAGTGCTCGCCTACCTGCGCGCGAACGGCTTTAAGAACTTCGTCGTCTCCGGCGGCGGCATTGAGTTCATGCGCCCGTGGATGGAAGCGGCCTACGGCATCCCGCCCGAGCAAGTCATCGGCAGCAGCGTGAAGACCAAGTTTGAAATGCGCGGCGGCCAGCCGGTGATCGTGCGTCTGCCGGAGTTGAACTTTAACGACGACAAGGGTGGCAAACCCGTCGGCATCAACCAGCACATCGGTCGCCGACCGATCGCCGCCTTTGGAAATTCGGATGGTGATCTGCAGATGCTCCAATACACCGGCGCAGGCAGTGGCGTGCGCTTCTGCCTCTATGTCCACCACGATGATGCCGAACGCGAGTGGGCTTACGATCGCGAGTCCCACATCGGCAAACTCGACAAGGGTCTCGACGAGGCGAAGGCGAAAGGCTGGACCGTCGTAAGCATGAAGGACGACTGGTCGAGAATCTATCCATGATCATCGCGAATGACAAATTCCGCGGGCCTCGCGAGCTTCTCCATTGACCTTTGCCCGCGATGTTGCCACATAGCCGCCCACACTTCTTCTGATGCACCATCTGAAAAATCATCTGCTGATCCTCTGCGCGGGCATGTCCTGCCTCGCGCTTCCCAATTGCGCCCGCATTGCCACGGTCTCCGAGCGGCGTCCCGTGTTCCGCCCCTTGAAGGCGGCGGTCGGACTCCCCGGCGAAATTCAGAACCACATCACGACGGCGCTGAAGAACGGCAGCCGAGATCCCATGGCCTCGCTGGGGAGCTATCTGACCGCGGCAGAATCAGCGGCTCGAGAACTCACGAAGAACCCCTCGGACCAGGTACTGCGTGACGACTACAATTTTGCCGTTGCCCGAATCCTCTCGATCATCCAGAAGGAAAATCTCGACCCGTGGAGCACACCGCTCACAGTGCCCGCGCCCGGAGGCGAGTTCCAGCTCGCGCGGAAGCCGGATGCGCGGAAGGAGTGGAACCCCGCGCTCTATGAATTCAAGCCCGCCGATCAATTCGATGTCGGCGGCAAGTTCATCAAAACACGCACGGTAAAGGAGGGGCTCGGCGCGCCCGTGGTCGCCATCGGTCGCGAGATGAACGCGGATGCTCGGAAAAATTTCAGCGTCCCGCGCGTTTATTACGGCGTCACGGCCATCGCGCGTTTCAACGGACGGCGTTGCGAGATCGGCTTTGAAGATCCGCTCGGCACCGAGACCGTGATGATGAGCGGGCGCACCTATCCGCTCGCGGCAGACTTCACCGTGCCCCTGGCCGTCATGCTCGCCAGCACGGACACCAGGAAGATGGGGCTCGCCCGGCTGCTCAACCCCGAAAAATACTCCGACACCGCTCGCATCGCCCGGCTCCAGCCGTATGACCCGAAGAAGACCGTCGTGCTCGTCGTCCACGGGCTGAACTCATCCCCCGCCACCTGGACGCACATGATCAACACGCTGCGCGACAACGAGCACATCCGCGAGAATTTCCAGTTCTGGTTTTACAGCTATCCGAGCGGCTGGCCGTATCCGCACTCCGCTGCCGTTCTCAGAAAAGAGCTGGATTCAATCGAGAAGCGCTTTCCCATGCAGAAAAAAATGGTCGTCATCGGCCACAGCATGGGCGGTTGCATCAGCCGTCTCCTCATCACTGATGTGGGTGACGGCCTGTGGATGAAGTTCCTCGGCAAGCCGCCAGAGCAGGTGGAGATGTCGGTGGAAAGCAAGCAACTGTTCCAGGACGCGCTCATCTTTAATCATCGCCCGGAGATCGGGCGTGTGATCTTCGTCTCCGCGCCGCTCCGTGGTGCTGATCTCGCCGCAGGATGGATGGGCAGGCTCGGATCGCGCTTGGTGAAAGCACCCTTCAAGCTCGCCCGGGCCGGAACCGAATTGCTGCGGGTCGCCACCTTGGATGGAGATGCCCTGAAGCGGAAAAAGATGCCCAACAGCGTGGACACGCTCTCGCCCGACAATCGCTTTGTGCTCGCCATCAACAACTACCCGCTCTCCAAAACCATCCCATATCACGCCATCGTCGGTGATCGCGGCAAGGGCGGAAACAAGGACAGGACAAAGCCCGTCAGCTCCGACGGCCTTGTGCCCTACTGGAGCAGCTACCTGCCGGAGGCGAAGAGCGAGGTGATTGTGCCCTCGAGCCACAGCGCGCATCTCAACTCCAAGGCCATCGAAGAGGTGAAGCGCATTTTGCTGCTGCACTCGAAAGGATCAACTGCGCGTTGAGAGTTCGCGCGGCTTCTGCGCCAGACGCCTGTCGTCTCCTCAATACGTCTCCCAACACGCGATACCGTCTCGCGACCATCTTCCACGAGCATTCCGGGATCGCTCACCCGCAGGGATGCTGCGAGGATGCGGGTTGGACGCTCGCTCTGAAACTTTGTGACAATTCCGCCATCGACGCAGCATAAAATTCTGTATCATGTTCGCATGGCTCGAACTTTCGCTTTGACATGACACTGCGCATCCTGTCAGGATCATCAATCAGGCGAACAATTGGATCGCCACCCTCACCCCTCCACCCAATGAAACAAAAACATTTCTGGCTCACTATTCCTGCCGCAATCGCCGCACTCGCGGCATCACTCAACGCGCAGGAGGCAGACCCCGCCGCTGATCTCGCCAAGCAGCTCGCCAATCCCGTGGCCTCCCTCATCAGCGTGCCGTTCCAGGCGAACTGGGACTTCGGCATCGGGCCAAAGGATGCGTCGCGCTTCACACTCAATGTGCAGCCGGTCATTCCGCTGTCACTGAATGACGATCTGAACCTCATCATCCGCACCATCCTGCCGGTGATCGATGCGGAATCGCCCGCGCCGGGCATCGCTCACGCCTCCGGCCTTGGCGATACGGTGCAGAGTTTTTTCTTCTCGCCAAAGAAGCCGGTGGGCGGATGGATTCTCGCCATCGGTCCTGTCGCGCTCTGGCCCACGGCGACGGACTCGCAGCTCGGCAGTGAAAAGTGGGGCGCGGGACCGACGGCGCTGGCGCTGAAACAGACGGGCCCGTGGACCTGCGGCGCGCTGGTGAATCACATCTGGTCGTATGCCGGTGCTGATGACCGCTCGGATGTAAATGCCACGTTCCTCCAGCCCTTCGTCAGCTACATCACCGAGACGAAGACGACTTTCTCCCTGAACCTCGAGTCAACCTATGATTGGGAGCGCGAGCAGTGGAATGTGCCGGCGAACTTCGTCATCTCGCAGCTTTTTAAAATCGGCGGCCAGCCAGTGCAGGCCTTTGCCGGCGGCCGCTATTATCTGGAAAGCCCCGAGGGTGGCCCGGAGTGGGGCCTGCGCGCGGGACTCACACTGCTGTTCCCAAAATGAAACTTGCAGGCCACTCCAGCCTGCAGATTAGTGCTAATCCTGCTCAGCGGAGAAGGGCCATCCTTGCCTTCCTAGGTTAATCCTGCCCAACCATACACATGAAACACCAACAGCTCCTTGCCATCATCCTCCTCGTCCCGGCTTGCATTCTGCCTGGCCTCGCGCTCACCACCGCACACGGTCAACTCGACCGTTCCTCGCTTCCCATCCCGGAGCCGAAGCCGGCATCCATCACCACGCTCGACGCGCGCGATGCCAAGGCGCCGCCGCGTTTCGAGGTGAAGGCGCCGCAGGGTGCGCCCAATGTGGTGATCGTGCTCATTGACGACATCGGCTTCGGGGCGAGCAGCGCGTTTGGCGGGCCGTGCCGGATGCCGACCCTCGACAAGATGGCGAACGCCGGGCTGCGCTATAATCGCTTTCACACCACCGCGCTCTGCAGCCCGACGCGCACGGCGTTGCTCACGGGGCACAATCATCACGCGAACAATGCGGGCGCGATCATGGAACTGGCGACGGCTTTCCCAGGCAACACAGGCATCCGCCCGCTGGCGATCACCCCGCTCGCGCAGATCCTGCGGCACAACGGATTCAGCACGGCGGCCTTTGGCAAATACCACGAGACGCCGCCGTGGGAAGTCTCGACGTCCGGCCCCTATGACCGCTGGCCGACCGGGTCAGGCTTCGACAAATTCTATGGTTTTATCGGCGGCGAAACGAACCAGTGGGCACCCGCCATCTTCGACGGCGTAACGCGCGTCGAGCACAAGCAATCGCCGGACTATCATTTCACCACCGACATGACCGACCAGGCGATCAAGTGGGTCAGCGCCCAGCAGTCGCTCACGCCGGACCGTCCGTTCTACCTGTATTTCGCGCCGGGTGCGACGCACGCGCCGCATCACGTGCCGAAGGAATGGATCGCGAAATACAAAGGCCAGTTCAGCGGCGGCTGGGACAAACTGCGCGAGGAAACATTCGAGCGGCAGAAAAAGATGGGCATCATTCCGGCGAACACGAAGCTCACCGAGAGGCCGAAGGAAATCCCGGCGTGGGCTGACATGAGCGCGGATCAAAAGCGGCTTTTCGAGCGGCAGATGGAAACCTTTGCCGGATTCGCCGAGCACACCGATGCCGAAGTCGGCCGTCTGGTGGCGCAGATGGAGACGATCGGCGCGCTCGAGAACACGCTCTTTTTCTACATTGTGGGCGACAACGGCGCGAGCGCTGAGGGCGGCCCCGAGGGCACCTATAACGAGATGATGGCGCTTAACGGCATCGTCGGAAAAGCCGACCAGATGATGGCGCACATCGACGAATGGGGCGGCCCGAACACGTTCCCGCATTACGCCATCGGCTGGGCATGGGCGACGAACACTCCTTTCCAGTGGACCAAGCAGGTCGCGAGTCACTTCGGCGGCACGCGCAACGGCATGGTCATGCACTGGCCCAAGGGCATCAAAGCCAAGGGCGAAATCCGCAGCCAGTTCCACCACGTCATTGATGTCGCGCCGACCGCACTGGAGGCGACGAAAATCCCGCAGCCGAAGACCGTCAACGGCGTCGCGCAGCGCCCGATGGACGGTGTTTCCATGCTCTACTCCGCCGACAACGCGAAGGCTGCCGACCAGCGCAAGACGCAATACTTCGAGATGTTCGGCAATCGCGCGATCTACCACGAAGGTTGGGTCGCCGCCACGCGGCACTCGATCCCGTGGCTCATGGTGCCGCTGCCGCCGCTCAAGGACGACGTGTGGGAACTCTACAAGGTGGACGACGACTTCAGCCAGGCGAACAACCTCGCCGCGAAGAATCCTGCGAGGCTCAAGGAACTCCAGGCCGTCTTCGACAAGGAAGCCCTGCGCAATCACGTCTATCCCATTGATGACCGCCGCTCCGAGCGCTTCAACGCCGCCATCGCGGGACGGCCCGACCTGTTGGACGGACGCAAGACGCTCACCGTCTATCCCGGCATGACCGGCATGTTGGAGAACGCCTTCATCAATGTGAAGAGCGTCGCGCACACCGTCACCGCCGAGGTCGATGTGCCGGATGACAAAACGAATGGCGTCATCATCGCGCAGGCTGGCCACTTCGGCGGCTGGGCGCTCTACATGAAGGAAGGCAAGGCGCACCACGAATACAACTTCTTCGGCCTCGAACGCACTAAAGTCAGCGGCGACACCGCGCTCGCGCCGGGCAAGCACACCATCAGCTACGAGTTCATCCCGGATGCAAAGAAGCCCGGCACCGGCGGCAAATCCATCCTCAGTGTGGATGGCAAGAAAGTCGCCGAGGGCCAAATCCCGAAGACGCAGCCCTTCATGTTCTCCGCCGACGAAGGCGCCGATGTGGGTATCGACGGCGAAACCAATGTGTCCACCGACTACAAGCCGGGACCGCCCAGCGCCTTCACCGGCAAGATCTTCAAAGTAATGGTCGAGCAGAAGTAACGCTTGATTCCGGCACGAGTCACCCATCGCCCTGCGGGCATTCCAAACCCAAACGCTTTGACAAAAATCAGCAACATCACCAGAATCCAACACAACCAAGACCAATGAACACATCCATCCTCTCCTTCGCTCTGCTTGCCGGAGTCGCCATGCTGCAGGCCGGCACGCCAGTTCCGCCTGCTGAAAAGAATCCCGCTCCCACGACGCCGGCTGCAACCTTTGGCGGGTCTTTCATGGAGCGCTCCAAGCTGACCGGTGATTGGGGCGGTTTCCGCGATGATCTCGCGAAACACGGCCTCACGATCGACCTTGACGGGCTTTACACGTTTCAAGGTGTGGCCAACGGCGGCACCAAGCTGGGCAGCAGCACGGGAAATCTGTTCTGGGGTGCTCTTGCCTTGAAGCTGGACACGGACAAGGCCGGACTCTGGCCGGGCGGCTTTCTCAAGGTGCGGCTTGAAGGCCGGGGCGGTGACAACGTTCAGGGACGGGCCGGCAACATCTCTCCCGTGAACAATTACTCCTTGCTGCCGCTCGTGCCCGGCACCATTGGGGACAGCGCTTGGGCGCTCACGGAGCTGAGCTACACCCAGCTCTTTAGCGAGCATTTTGGGGTCAGCTTTGGATTGATGAACATCACCAGCGGGGATTCGAATCCGATCGCGGGATCGATGATTGCCAACGATCGCTTCATGAACACCAGCTTCCTTTTTTCGGCGGCAGAGTCTGCAGTGATCCCCACCGTGACGCTGGGCGGTGCATTGATCTTCCTGCCTTCGAAGCACGTCCACGGCTCGGTGATTGTGGCAGGTTCAACGGAAACGGCCGGCAACAACCCGTTTGACCTCTATCAAGGCACGACCTTCGGCACCGAGTGGACTTTCAAATATGAGCTGGGAGAGCGTCCGGGCGGAATGACCGTGGGGGGTCTTTACAGCATCAATCGTCCGCGGGCTGATCTGGGCGCTGATGCGCGGCTCTTCTTCGCAAACACCATCCACACCGGGAAGCTGCTCACGACAGACTCCGACGCGTGGTCGATCTACTGGAACGGCTATCAGTATCTTCAGGGAGACGAGAAGAAGGGCTGGGGCGTGTTCGCCCGCCTTGGTTTCGGTGACGGAGAAGTCAATCCGGTCCGCTTCAACATGGCTGCTGGCATTGGTGGCACCAGCCCGCTGCCGGGACGCGAAACGGATCGCTGGGGTCTGGGCCTGTATTACATCGACATCGCGGACCTGAACGTGCTGCAAGCCCTGAATGTGCAACATGAGACAGGCGCCGAACTCTTCTACAACATCGCTCTCACGAAGTGGGCGCATTTGAGCCTCGACGCCCAGATTGTGGACTCCGCCATCAGCCACGCGGACACCGCTGTGGTTCTGGGCACAAGACTGGTCATCAATTTCTGACAAGGAAGCACCTCCAGGTTCCAGCTTTCATGTTCTCCGGCGACGAAGGCGCGGATGTGGGCATCGACGCCGAGACCAACGTTTCCACCGACTACAAGCCGGGACTGCCAAGCGCCTTCACCGGCAAGATCATCAAAGTGACGGTGGAGCAGAAGTGGTTCGGAATCATGGGGGCGCAGCGCAGCACGCCCCTACCACCATTTGGATGATTTTGGCCAGGGTTGAACGTCTGCGGTTGGCCGCGTCGAATCACCCACGCCATTCCCATTCACGCCCGTCACCATCGAAAAGAATGGTAGGGCGGTGCTGCGTCGCCGCCCAAATTTGTGCCCCCTGATTTCCGCCCCGCCAAACGAATCCTCGCCGACGACAAGATATGCCGGTCTTGGTAGTAGACGACGTGAGGAGACTCTAACTTTTCTCCGCGGACAACGCGCTGAACCTCCATTTAGTGCCTCGTCACCTCGGCAACTACCATCATTCCATCCCTTCGGAATCACTCAACGGCACAAGCCCCGCCCCCACGAACGCAAGAAGTGAAGCGAATAGACTGAAAGTGTCATCATTGTTTCTTACGCGCCCTTGATTTTTTCCTCGCCACCGAAGAGAAGCTTGTGTTAAATCGAAAATCGAAACCAGCAAAATGAATCTCATGAAAACAAACCACACCCTCCGCTTGATCGGGATGCTCGTAGCCGCCACTTCGTTGGTCACGGCACCCTTCGCTATAGCCCAGCAAGTCACCGGCACGCCCGGATCACCCGGCGCCACTACCACCATCAGCGGCAAGCAACTCCCGGCGCCCGATCCGAAATTCGGTGGCGTAATCAAGGACGGCGCGCTGCAATCCAAAGCCTGGTGGGCACCCCGCGTCGTGCCACCCAAGGAAGCTCCGAACGTTCTTCTGATTTTGACAGACGACGTCGGCTATGGCGCACCGGCCACATTTGGCGGCGTCATTCCCACGCCGGCACTGGATCGAGTCGCTAAGGCTGGCCTGCGCTACACACAAATGCATTCCACGGCGCTTTGCTCGCCGACGCGCGCGGCGTTCATTACCGGTCGCAATCATCACTCAGCGGGCTTTGGCGTCGTCTCGGAACAGGCGACCGGTTTCCCGGGCTACAACAGCGTGATCGCCAAGGACAAGGCGACCATCGGCCGCATCCTCAAGGATAACGGCTATGCGACCTCGTGGTATGGGAAGAACCACAACACGCCGACCTTCCAGTGCAGCCAGGTCGGACCCTTCGATCAATGGCCGACCGGAATGGGCTTCGATTACTTCTACGGCTTCATGGGCGGCGACACCAACCAGTGGCAGCCGAACCTCTTCCGCAACACCACGCAGATCTATCCTTTCGAGGGCCAACCCGAGGGCAAGTGGAATCTGATGACGGCGATGGCCGACGACGCGATCGGGCGTCTCAATGAGATGAACCAGATCGACCCGAGCAAGAAGTTCTTCTGCTACTTCGCGCCCGGCGCCACGCACGCGCCGCATCATCCGACGAAGGAGTGGATCGACAAGATTCACGACATGCACCTTTTCGACGGCGGCTGGAACAAGTTGCGCGACACCATCTTTGCGAACCAAAAGAAGCTCGGCGTGATCCCGCAGGATGCGAAGCTGACGCCATGGCCGAAAGACCTTTTGCCGGAGTGGGAGTCGCTGAAGCCGGAGGAACAGAAGCTCTATATCACGCAGGTGGAAGTCTATGCGGCTTATCTCGCCTATGCCGATTACGAGATCGGTCGCGTCATTCAGGCTGTGGAAGACATGGGCAAGCTGGACGACACGCTGATCATCTACGTGAGCGGCGACAATGGATCGAGCGCCGAGGGCACGATGAACGGCACCTTCAATGAAATCGCGTCGCTCAACGGCTTGAACATTCCGCTCGAGGTCTCGGAAAAACTCGCACCGCTGTGGGGCAGCGACCGCACCTACAACCACATGGCGATTCCATGGACGTGGGCGTTCTGCACGCCCTTCAGCTGGACGAAGCAGATCGCCTCGCATCTCGGCGGTGTCCGACAGGGCATGGCGGTCTCCTGGCCGGGACACGTCAAGGAACTCGGCGGCGTGCGCAGTCAGTTCATGCACGTCATCGACATCGTGCCGACGATCCTCGAAGCCACGGGTATCACGCAGCCGGATACCGTGGATGGCATCAAGCAGTCGCCGATCGAAGGCGTCAGTTTCGCCTACACCTTCGACGAAAAGAATGCGAAGACGCCCTCGAAGCACAAGACGCAATACTTTGAGATGATGGGCGACCACGCCATCTATCACGAGGGCTGGATGGCTTCGACGAAAGTCGTTCGTCCGCCGTGGGTGCTCGCCTCGGCCGGCAATCCCGATCCGCTGAACAATGCCACGTGGGAACTCTTCGATCTGACCAAGGATTACTCCCAGTCTGAAGACCTCGCAGCGAAGAACCCGGCGAAGTTGAAGGAACTAAAGGCTGTCTTCCTGGCAGAGGCGAAGAAGTATCAAGTCCTCCCGCTCGATACGTCAGTCGCCACGCGCATTGCGCAACCACGGCCCAACATCACCGCCGGCCGCAGCGAATTTGTTTACACGTCGCCGATGAAAGGTCTGCCGCTCGGCGATTCACCCTCGTTGCTCAATACGTCCTACACCGTCACGGCGGACATCACCGTCCCCGATGGTGGGGCGGAAGGCATGATCGTGACCTGCGGTGGCCGCTTCGCCGGCTACGGCTTCTACCTGCTCAAGGGCAAACCGGTGTGGAATTGGAACCTGTTCGGCCTCAAGCATGTGAAATGGGAAGGGCCGGAAGCGCTCGCCCCCGGAAAGCACACGGTCGAGTTCGACTTCAAATACGACGGCATGGGCGCGGCCACGCTCGCTTTCAACGATGTGAGCGGCATCGGCCAGGGTGGCACCGGCGTGCTCAAGGTGGACGGCAAGGAAGTCGCCACGCAGAAAATGGAGCACACCATCCCGCTCCTCCTGCAGTTCGATGAATCCTTCGACATCGGCTCCGACACCCTCACCGGTGTGGACGATGCGGACTATCAGGTGCCCTTCGCGCTCACCGCGAAGCTGAATAAGCTGACCCTCAAGCTTGATCGCCCGCAGCTCTCGCCTGCAGACATCAAGAAACTCGAAGAGGCCGCGAAGAAAGTCGAAGCTGCCCGAGAGTAAGTGCGATCGTGAAACGCGCGGGCCATCTCGAAAGAAGTGGCTCGCGACTTCACCAGCGAACTCCAAGCTTGAAAAAGAAACCCACAAAGTCTCGCACCGCGAAGTTGCTGCCTGCTGTAGTCGGCGACACGCAGGAGGCCACGTTTCGCGAGGTCGTCGGCTTGATTCAGTCCGCCCGCACGCGGGCGGTGCAGGCGGTCAATACCGCGCTGATTGATCTCTACTGGCAAGTGGGCGAATACATCAGCCGCAAGCTCGAAACTTCCGCGTGGGGCGAGGGTGTCGTGGATCAACTGGCCCAATTCATCACGCGGCAGCACCCGAACATCAGGGGATTCACGCGTCCCAATCTGTTCCGAATGCGGCAGTTTTATCAAACTTACCGGCGCGACAAGAAAGTCTCAGCACTGCTGAGACAATTGCCGTGGACGCATAACTTGATGATTCTCTCGAAGTGCAAGCTGACCGAGGAGCGGGAGTTTTACCTGCGGCTCGCGGTGCGGGAGAAATGGGGCAGCCGCGAGCTGGAGCGGCAGTTGAACGGCGCGCTATTTGAACGCGCCATTCTCAATCCGCCAAAAGTGTCAGCACTGCTGACACAAATACATCCTGCGGCGCAGGCAGCTTTCAAAGACACCTACCTGCTCGATTTTCTCAACCTGCCGGAAGATCATTCCGAATCCGACCTTCAGCGCGGATTAGTGACCAATCTCAAGAAATTTCTCATCGAACTGGGACGCGACTTCGCCTTCGTCGGCGAGCAATACCTGCTGCAAGTCGGCGGCAAGGATTTCCGTCTCGACCTTTTATTTTACCACCGGGAGCTGCAATGCCTCGTCGCCTTTGAACTCAAAATTGAAGAGTTCCAGCCTGAGCATCTCGGCAAGTTGGAATTCTATCTCGAAGCACTCGACCGAGACGTTCGGAAAGCCCATGAGCGACCTTCCATTGGCCTGCTATTGTGCGCCACCAAGGACAGCGAAGTGGTCGAGTATGCCTTGAGCCGGTCCGTTTCGCCCGCCCTCATCGCCGAATACCAGACCCGGTTGCCCGACAAGGAATTGCTCCAGCGCAAGCTGCATGAGTTTTATCAACTGGCGCTACCGACAGAGAGTATGGCCATGACACGAACTCATCCAGTAAAAAACAAACGCCTATCCCGGAAACCAAACCCGCAGTCATCAAAACCAAAACCATGAAAACTAAAAAAAACAACCTCATGCGCGGTGCTCTTTGCAGCATCTTTGCACTCGCCACCCTCGCCAGTTGCACCTCAACCGAGACGGCGTCCACCCAAGGCACCTCGCCGATCACCTGGGCGACCGCCGGCAAACCATCGGGCAAGATGGACGTGCTTTATGTGCAGAATGCGAAGAACGTCACCCTCAACAATGGCAAGCTCGTCCTGCGTGGCGTCAATCCGAACACCGTCTGCTTCACCGACCGCCCCGATCGTCTCGCCGGGCACCTGCCGACCAGCGAATTTGTTCCGCTCTGGAGCCAGGGCAAGGACAGCTTCCTCAAAGATCCGCCCAATGCCACGCTCTCCATTTTTAGCGGAGACAAAGTCTCGGATGTCGTCGTTGAGATCAGCAATCCCGTGCTCGTCGGCAATACTCTGACTTACAATGCCAAGGTCCTCGAAGGCGAGACTTCGGTTGGGGGCGGCGAGTGCTCCTTGTTCATCGACATCATCGGCTGCCCGCGCACGCCGTATTCCTACGCCGGTGCCGCGCGTCGCTTCTATCGTTAGTCGAATTTAGCGCGCTCAATTGGCTGCCAGGTAGAAGCGACGCCATCGTCGCCCGGACTCCCCCGACGCGAGGCGCGTCGGGCACCGGTAGAAGCGGCGATGGCGCCGCTTCTACCTTCCGACTTGCCGTCAATCCATCGCGTAAAACTCAACAGGGTGAACTGTATTGACCGAACCAATCAACCAAAGTAAAAAGACAACCATGAAAATAAACACCATCCTCGCCGCCACATTGGCCTGCACGCTGACTTTCACCGCTTGCGACAAAAAAGACGACCTCATTTCCAAGGCGGAGCAGGTTGACAAAAAAGCTGGCATCGCCGCGCCGGGCATCGAGGAAACCAAAGCTATCGCCGAGGAAGGTTTTATTTACGGGCTGCCGCTCGTGATGTGTTACACGGCGAACTATGAGTTCTGGTTCGACAAGACCTCCGGCCAATACAAGTGCCCGACCGGCCAGCTCTTCAACGAGCGGCGCGTGTTCACCGACAAGGACACCGCCGTCATTACGCCGAACAGCGACACGCCTTACTCATTTGGCTTCGTGGACTTGCGCGCGGAGCCGTATGTTATTTCCGTCCCGGCCGTTGAAAAGGAACGCTACTACTCGGTGATGCTCTGTGACCTGAACACCTTCAACTACGGCTACATCGGTAGCCGCGCCACGGGCAGCGAAGCGGGCGATTACCTCATCGCCGGGCCGGACTGGAAGGACGAGACGCCCGCCGGGATCAAAAAGGTTTTCCATCCGACGACGCAGTTCAGCATCATCCTGTTTCGCACGCAGCTCTTCGGCGCGGATGACATGCCGAACGTGACGAAGATTCAGGACGCCTACAAAGTGCAACCGCTCTCCGCGTTCCTGAAACAGACCGCGCCGCCCGCCGCACCGGCGTTGGATTGGCCGAAGGCGAACGCGGAACTCGCGAAGACGAACTTTTTCGAATGCCTCGATTTCGTGCTGGCTCTCGCGCCCGCGGGTCCGGAGGAGAAAGACATCCGCGCCAAGCTCGCGCGCATCGGCATCGGGCCGGGAAAAACATTCAACTTCAAAGACCTCTCGCTCGAACATAAAGCCGCCGTGCTGCTCGGCATGAAAGCGGGCGAGAAGAAGTTGGAGGAAAAAGTCGCGGCCATGGGCAAGAAGATCAACGGCTGGAACGTCGGAGCGGCTTTTGGCAATCGCGACTTCTACAAAGGCGACTGGCTCCTCCGCGCCGCTGCCGCGAAAGCCGGCATTTTTGGTAACGACGCCGAAGAAGCGATGTATCCCATGACCAAGTGGCTGCCCGACGGCGAAGTGCTCGACGCCAGCAAACACAATTACACGCTCACCTTTGCTGCCGGAGAGTTTCCGCCGGTGAACGCGTTCTGGTCCGTAACGATGTATGACGGCAAGAGCCAGTTGCTCATCAATAACCCGATCAACCGCTTTCTCATCAACTCACCCATGCTGCCCGGCATGAAGAAAAACGACGACGGCTCGCTCACGATCTACATCCAGAAAGACAACCCCGGTGCCGACAAGGAAGCCAACTGGCTCCCAGCGCCGAACGGCCCGCTCTACATGGTCATGCGTCTTTACTGGCCGAAGACAGAAGCGCCCTCCATCCTGCCGCCGGGCGAAGGCACTTGGAAGCCACCGGGTATCTTGAAGGCGCAGTAACATCACCAACGAACACGAGCCTTTTTCTCATCATTCACCTGACCCCAAACAGTTCCACTCCCATGAAAAACAAACACCACACCCTCCGTCCATACACTCTTCTTGTCCGCTCCGCTCTCGGCCTGCTTTTGATCGCCTCGACCATCGGGTGCGCATCCAAACCTGTTGCGGATCTCAAATACCGCGCCGACCGCCAGGAGCGGCTGACGCATGGTTGCGTCTTCTACTTCGATGGAGCCGGCGGCGGCACGACGAAGGCGAACTACGCCGACGGCGTCATCAAAGGAATGCTCGAAGCTGGATACCGTGGCGGTGGAGAGCTAGTCGCCTGGGAAACAGGCAAAGGGCTGATGAAGGATCAAGATGCCAGCGTGGCCTACAAGCGGTCCAAGGCCAATGCTGGTGCCGCCAGCATTCGGAGTTATCAGAAGACACATCCAGGTGCGCCGGTGGGGCTGCTTGGATTCTCCGCAGGCACGGCTGAGGCCATCTTTGCTTTGGAGGCGCTGCCCGAGACGGCGAAGGTGGATCATGTGGTCCTGCTGGGCACGTCCATCAGCCGCGACTATGACATGACCGAGGCGCTGAAGCGGGTGAAGAACAAATTGTATATCTACACTTCCACCCACGACCAGATGGTCGGGACGATGATGAAGTTCTCAGGAACCGCTGACCGGAAATTCCACGATCCCGGCGCGGGCATCAAAGGTTTCGTTCTCCCGGCCGGTGCCTCGGCGGCCACGCGCCAGCTCTACGCCAAAAAGATTGTCACCATTCCCTACTCCGACGATTTCCGGAAGGATGGCGACAAGGGTCATCACTTCGACAATGTGAAGAAGGACTTCATCCGCGATCATGTGGCGCCCCTGCTCATGGGCCGGTCAGTCCCCAAATCGTAAGGAGTTCAAGCGGCCAGATCGAATCCGATGTTCGGATTCCCTAACTGCCGCATTTTGATCATGACCGAACCCAGCGAGCCATTCCCCGCACCCGAACCGAAGCGACCGTGGTTTGAGCCGGTGACTGCCATCCTCATGGCGGTCGCCACGCTCTCGTCGGCGTGGTGTTCGTATCAAAGCTCGCAATGGAACGGGCAGAGCAGCGGCTTCGCAACGCAGGCGGACAAGCTTCAGCGTGAGGCCTTCGGGCAGCATCTCGCATCCCTGCAGATCCAAGGCGTGCAGATCGAGGCGTTCATGGAGGCCGTGAATGCGCAATTGAGGGGCGACGAGAAGACGGCGCGCTTCTACACCGATCGCTTCGGCGCAAACCTCAAGCCTGCCTACGAGAAATGGCTCGCGCTCAAGCCCCTCGAGAACCCGGCGGCACCGCCGCATCCCTTCACGCCGGAGCTTTATGTGCCGGCCTTCCATCAGGAAATCGCGGACGCACGGGCGGAGGCGACACGGCTCGCCGCGCAATCCAAGACAACCGGCGTGACGGCCGCAGGCTACCTCGGCAACACTGTGCTCCTCGCCATGGTCCTCTTCTTCGCCGGCACGGCGAGCAAGTTCGACCAGCGCCACGTGCGGCAATCCTCGCTCGCCTTTGCCATTGCCCTCTTCCTCTACGCCGCAGTGCGGGTGCTCATACTGCAATTTGCTTGAAACTGACAACGCGCCAAGCCATCATCTCCCAGATTCAATTGCAAAACACTCTTATGAAAACAATCACATCCCCCATGGTGCTGCTCGTCGCCGTGACTATTGCCTTCAACGCTTTCGCCGGAACGGATCACAGCATTTCTCGAGACCTGGCCGTCAGTCCTCCGCAAGGCGCCAAGAGTGACTGGGAGTTCGCAGTGGGCATTCCGGGATGGATGGCGGGTCTCAACGGGGACATCGGTGTCGCCGGACTGAACCCGGTGCATGTGGATTTGCCGTTTACCAAACTTGTTTCACATCTGGACATGGTCGCGGCCCTGGCGGTGGAGGCTCAGCACGATCGCTGGGGCTTCTTCATCGCCGGTGTGTATGAGAAACTGGGCGTGAACGGTGACACCCCGGGACCGCTGATCGACTCGGTAAAAGTGGATATGAAAATGGCACTGGCAGAAGTCGGCGTGGCTTATCGCGTGTGGAAGGGTAAGCGCGGATACTTCGATCTGCTGGCCGGGGCGCGATATTTTTACATGGGCAGCACGATGAATTTTGATGTCGACTCCAGCGGCGTGGACGCCGCGAGCCAGCAAGTGGCTGATGCCGCAGTGAACCGCGTGACCAGCGCCGTGGAGCGCGAAATATCAGAACTCCTCCCAGAACTCAAGTCGACGGCTCGTGGCAAAATTACCGCCGGGGCCAATTCCCGCATCCAGGCCCAGGTCGACCGCATCCTGGCGCAATATCCCCGCTCGCCGGGTGTGATCGATGCCATCAACGGAAGAAATAGTCCCGTCAGCGACGTGCTTCGCGAACTGATCGCGGCGAAAGTGGCGGAGAAACAGATCACGCTGAGCGGGGTCAAGGCCGCGGTTTCCGCTGAAGTAGCGGCAGCCAAGGCGCGCGCCAAATCGAAGTTGCAAAGCGACGTGCGACGCGCCGAACAGAATCTCGCCAACAAGATCGCCGCCACCATCAAGAAGGCCATTCCGTCAGAGGCATCCGGCTCCAAGAGCTGGGTGGATCCCTTCGTAGGTTTTCGCGCTCGCTATAACTTCACCGACAAACTCTACGCCATGACACGCGCGGACATCGGCGGATTTGGCGTCGGTTCCGAACTGGCCTGGCAGGCTTACGGAGCGCTGGGCTGGCAGTTTAACCGCCACTGGTCCACGGAACTCGGCTATCGCTATCTTGCGGAGGACTATCAGAGCGACGGCTTCGTATTCGATGCCGCAATGGCTGGCGCGTATCTTGGTATTACTTACAAGTTCTGATCGCAGGGTAATTCCGGGCGGTCGATTTTACTCTCCAATCCTCCGGCTACCGCTCATCGCCGCCGTGCTCACCACCGGCGTCGCGCTTGAATCCTTCTCTGCCCCGCGACACCGCCCGGCCAATCCGCGCGGCATTGCAGATCCTCGTGGTGTGCGCGACCCGCGCGGCATTGCCGATCCACGAGGCGTGCTTGATCCGCGCGGCATCGCGGATCCACGCGGGGTGTTTGATCCCCGCGGCCCCTTTGATCCGCGGAATCCGCACCGTTACATGTATGGCCTGCCCGGTGGCTATGCCCTTCGACCCTGCGGCGGGATCAATTATTACTACTGCGGCGGAACCTACTACTACCCATACATCATCAACGGCCAGACGGTTTACACGATATGCATGATCCGGAACGGCGTTCCGGTGGTTCCACCAAGGCCTTACTGAAGAAGACAGGTTCTTGCCTTCGTCGGTTCCATCGACATCTACTGAGTCCGACCCAATCAAACCAGCACCAGAATCATGAGAAACATCGCCCTGCTCAGTCTCGCCGCAGCATCGCTGCTCGCCTCCTGCGCCGCCGGTCGCATTGACCGCACGGAAGACCGCATGGACCGACGTGAAGACCGCGTTGACCGCCGCCACTACACCGGCCCCGGCGACCGCGCCGAGGACTATTGGGACAAACGTGAAAACGTGAACGACAAGCTTCGTGGCCGTCGCGGACTGCTTTATTAAACCTAGAAAAGAAAGTCGATGGCAGATAGCTGATAGTCCATAGCCTGAAAATCATGCGCTTGTGTGCTTATCAAGCACACACCCGGAAGGTGACAGCTCACACCTCATACCACGAGCAGTTGAAAATAGGCAACATGAACGTAGACGGCTTGTCCCAAGCCTTTACCTCCATTAGGGAAGCGCTGAACAAAGGACGCTTGAGTGAAGGACTTTAATGTGTTTGTTTTTATCCGTGAATTTGCCTCAGCGAGCGATGAGCCAGCAGGACAAATGGA
>VFKE01000161.1 GCA_009885695.1 Verrucomicrobiota bacterium
CCTGCTGGACATCTGGACGTCGCGCCAGGCCCGCATCTGTCCGCTGGTTCTGAGTTCATTCTGGTTGCAGTATCAATTCTGGGGGGTAAACCCGCTGCCTTATCATCTGGTCAACATGCTGCTGCACGGCGTGAGCGCGCTGGTGCTATGGCGGGTGCTGCTTGCACTCCGGGCGAAGGGCGCATGGCTGGGCGCGGCATTGTGGGCGCTGCATCCGGTGCAGGTGGAGTCAGTCGCCTGGATCACGGAATTAAAGAACACACAGTCGGGGTTCTTCTTCCTGGTCTGCGTCTTCTTCTATGTAAAATCACTGGCGGGCGACCATGGTGGCGATCTGCGCCGTGCGCGACGTGACCATGGGTTGATGCTGCTTTTTGCGGCGCTGGCGATGGCCAGCAAGTCCTCCACTGTGGTGCTGCCGCTGGTGCTTGGTTTGTGCGCGTGGTGGATGGACGGAAGCTGGCGCTGGAGTCGGGCCCGGGGACTGATTCCCGTTTTGCTGATGTCGGTAATGATCAGCGCGTTGTCCATCTGGACGCAGGGACTGGAAGGAGCGAGGGAAGCAGAGTGGGCGCGCACTTTGCCCGAGCGCGTGGTGGTGGCTGGCCGGGTGTTGTGGTTTTATGCGGGGAAGTTGATCTGGCCGCATCCACTGATCTTCATCTATCCTCGCTGGAAGGTGGACGCCTCCCATCTGCTCTCCTACATGCCAACCCTCGCGGCGATCACATGGCTTGGCGTGTTATGGTGGAGGCGTACCGGCCGGGCGCGGGCCGCGTTCTTTGCCTGTGCATATTTTGTGATCGCCCTGCTCCCGGTGCTGGGGTTGGTGGATCATTATTTTTTGCGTTACTCATTTGTCGGGGACCATTTTCAATATCTGGCCTCGATGGGACTCTGCGGCTTGTTCGCCGCGATGGTGATGCGATTGGCCGATCGCTGGAGCAGACCGCAGATGCCGGTGGTGATCGCCGCCATCCTGCTGCCGCTGCTGGCGGTGCTCACCTGGCGGCAGGTGGACCAATACAAGGATAGCGAAACACTCTGGGGAACGACAGTCTCAAGAAACCCCGAGTGCTGGATCGCGCACAACAATCTCGGAACGGCCCTCTCCGAGAAGGGACTGTTGAATGAATCGACAGCCCACTACCAGAAGGCCTTGGAGATCATGCCAGTTTATCCTGAAGCCCATCTCAATCTCGGCGTGGACCACTTTAAAAGGGGGCAGTTTATTGAGGCCATTGCCAGTTATGAGAAGGCATTGGAAATCAAGCCCCGTTACGCCGAGGCTCACTACAATCTCGGCAATGTCTATTTTCACATGGGAAGAGAGGACGAGGCCCTCGCCTGTTACCAGAAGGCCATGGAGATCGAGCCAAATTCCGCCTTGGTTCACTACAATCTCGGCTTTGTATTTTTTAAAAAAGGGAGGATCGATGATTCCATAACCCACTACCAAAAAGCCTTGGAGCTGCAGCCTGTTTATGCCGACGCCCAAACCAATCTCGGCAATTCTTTGCTTCAGGCGGGTCGTGTGAATGAAGCGCTGATCCATTTGGAGGCGGCTTTAAAGATCAACCCCGCGGGCTTGGGCCCGCTCAACAACCTGGCGTCAGCACTTGCGACCAGCCCCGTGATGTCACTGCGTAACGGGGCGCGGGCGCTTGTGCTTGCGAAACGGGCCAGTGAACTCACGGAGGGAAAAAATCCCATCATTCAGCGGACGCTGGCAGCGGCGCAGGCGGAAACGGGGCACCTTGCCGAGGCGGTGGGAACTGCCGACCGGGCATTGGATTTGGCCACCATTCAAGGCAATACCGTGCTGGCCGAAACGATCCGTACGGAGCGCAATGTGTATCTGTTGCGCAACACTTTGCACGAGATACGTACTTCGGCCGGAAGTGCTGCTCCGGCTTCGCCCTGAGAATTCGGCTCTGCGGATGTATGTCTGCCAGACCCGGCGGCTACTTGCAGAATACGAGCCTATGAAACTTAAATCATTGGTATTTCGCTCGATTCAGACAAGGCGGCGCTGAGAAGATTCACGAAAGACTAGGGCATGCCCTGGATGCTATATTACGATGGTAAAGGCTGGAAAAACACCTTGGCTGCCAAGCATGGCATCAAGCGCATTCCCGCCATGTGGCTGGTGGACAAGGAGGGCAAGATCGCCAGCATCAAAGCTCGCAGCGGTCTGGAAGCACAAGTTGAAGCACTGCTCGCCAAATAGTAGAACGATTTTTTATTTCCATGCGGAATAAATACCGGGGAAATTTATTCCACTCTAGCGTTACTTTATCGTAATTTTGCAGGCTTCAGATGTGCGGTTCCAGACTCATCCTCGCGTTTTCGGGCACGACGTTCACGCACGAGTTTTTCCAAATTTTTACTCTGCACGCGCCTTCGATCCATGTCCAAGTCCGCGATGAAGCTGTATTCTTCCGGCTTTTCATTGGTGCGCCTGAGTTGATCGGCATCCAGTTGGTCGAAATCGACCGGTGCGTCCCCGGTCGCAGCGGCGCTATCCAGTTCTGCACGGATGCTCTGGATGTGCCGTGAGTGACCGTACACGCCAGTTTTGATAACATACAACGCACAGCTTTCCACCGTCCCCTGTCGCAGCCAGTTAATCCAAACCCGTTTACCGTCCAACTCTAAATTCGAAAATTGGCTCGTCAGCCAGAATGGATCGCCAGGCAAAGCTCCGGACTCCGTGCTGCCTCGTTCGGGATTGCTTTCGTGCCAGTGCATGGTGCTGCGAGACTACGTAACAATTCACCTGCAGTCATCATGCTAATTGGCAAAAACCACGCATGTCTTGTCAGTCGCTCCTGGAGCATTTCTAAAAAAGACGTAGCCGCATCTCGTAAGAGTGCGGGAAGAAACCACGGCAGCCAGCGAAGCATGCCTATTTCCCGCGTTCTTACGAACGCGGCTGCGAAATTATTTAAACCGCTCTAATCAGTCCTATGCCATGCCGGTTCCACATTGTCCGCCCTGTCCCGTCCGGCTTTCCATGCGCGGACGGATCAGCAAGACCAGCACCACGGACAGCGCCGCCGCCACGGCGCAGATGCT
This sequence comes from Verrucomicrobiota bacterium, assembly GCA_009885695.1. Lineage (GTDB taxonomy): Bacteria > Verrucomicrobiota > Verrucomicrobiia > Verrucomicrobiales > Verrucomicrobiaceae > VFKE01. The sequence goes on from VFKE01000161.1 coordinate 3,079, forward strand.
GAAAATCAGCGAGGGGGGATGCCCCGCGTCTCGCAAAGCGCCCACCTGCCAGGTGGCAAAAGCGCCCGCGCTGATGCTGACGAAATTCATGATCCCATAGCCGGTGGCCCGCAATTCCGGGCGCACGATCTGACAGAGAATGGGCATGTTGTTGCAATCGAAGAATCCCCAGCCGATGCCGAAGACCACGAGGCACACGATGGCCACGAACAAGCTTGGCGCATATCCCACGCCTAGCAGTGCTGGTATGCACAACGCCATCCCCACCGCGCTGGTGTAGATTCTTCCGCGCGTCGCCGTCTTCATCCATCCATCCGCGATCACGCCGCCGAGCAGCACCCCGGCGAACGATGCGATGGTGACGGGGAGCGTGGCCCACATTCCCGAAGTTCCCTGCCCCATGTCAAACATCTTGCGCAAGATCGGCGGCATCCAGTCCTTCACCACCCACCCAGCCAGCGCTGGCAAGGTGAAATAGAGCACCAGCAGGATGAAAGCCCCCTTGCTGAAAAGCTCCCGCAGCACCGGCAGCACGGTGATCGCAGGCCTGGTTTCTGCTTCTTGTTTTACCTTCGGCAGATCACGCAGCGTGAACATGAGCACGAACGCATAGGCCACGCCCAGCGCGCCGCACCAGTCGAACGCAGCGCGCCAGCCGTGGCTCGTCTCCGCCACCATGCCGCTGAACCCGCCGAGTGCGATGCCTGTATACATGCCCATTTGGTGAACACCGATCGCGCGCGAGCGCGTTGGACCCGTGTGAAAATCAGCGATCAATGCCAGCGCGGCCGGAATGTAACAAGCCTCGCTGATACCCATCAGCGCCCTGGTCCAGAGCATTTGCTCGTAATTGTGCACATGCCCGGTCGCCCAGGTGACCGTGGACCACACACCAAGACTGATGATGATCATCCAGCGTTTGCTCAACCGGTCGGCGATGAAACCCCCGACGGGGCTCAGCCCGGCATACACCCACTTGAACACGGCTCCGAGCATCCCCCAGCGCGCCTCGGTCACGATGTCGGGCAGGCCTTCCATGACCGAGTCCTTCATGGACGCCAGCATCTGCCGGTCGAGATAATTCAGCAGGGCGACGGGGAACAACAGCGCGACCACGCGCCATGCTGTCTTCCTTAAATCATTCTCTCCGTCTGTCGTGATCACTTGGATTAGAGCATTTTATTTAAATACGAAGCCGCGCTTCGTGTTGCGCAGCCGCGAAGCGAAAACGCGGAAAGATTGGATGTTTTGTAGCCAGACAATTTTGTCCCGCACTCTTACGAGATGCGGTTACGATATTTTTTAAAATGCCCTAGTTATACAGCGAGTGAATCATCATGGCGTCAAGACTGCTTTAAGGCGCTGTAGACGATATCCTCAAAACGGCGTTTCCACTGTTCCACGCTGGTATTTTCCAGCAGCCATTTTCGTCCGGCCAGGCCCATCATGGTGCGACTTGCAGCCGGCAAGCCTTCCATGGCGACGACGTCACCCATCAATCCATTCACATCGCCGGGCAGATGAAGAAATCCGGTGATGCCATCCTGCACGGTTTCCGTGATGCCGCCCGACGCGGCGGCAATGACCGGCTTGCCATAGTCGTAAGCCTCGCACGCGACCAGTCCGAGCGGTTCCCACCACACCGATGGAATCATGACGGCGCGGCAGCAGCGCAGGGCCTCATGCTTGGCATCACCGGAGATCATGCCGAGGAACCGCACGTGCGGATTCAGCAACGCGGCATCGCGCACCAAGCCCTCCAGTGCCCCCTCTCCTGCGATCCGCAGTTCGGGTGTTTTCTCGCCGAGTTCAGCCGACATTCTGTCCCAAGTCTGCAGGAGCATCGCCACGCCCTTCACATCCACCAGCCTGCCAAGAAAAAGATAATAGCCGCCATCCTCAGCTGGCGGTGGCTCAGTCATTGGCTCCCAGGCATGTCGCAACGCATGCACCCGCTCGCGCGGCAAGCCCGCCTTGATGAACTTGTCGCGCACGAATTCCGAGACACAAACCCAGGCCCTGACCGAGTCCAGCCACCCGGAGCGATGCAGAAGCTTCAGCGCCAGAGCGAAAACCGCGGACTTGAGCACCGAGTCCTGCCACGCGCCACGCCTGATCTCACGCCAATAATTGCCATGCAACGGTTCTTCAATCGTATGACCGTCCACGAAAAGCGTGCCGCCGACGCTGAATGGCCGATAGTTGTGCGCGAATTGAATCACCGGCACCTTCATGCGAACCGCCGCATGATAGAGCGATGGCGAACCCACCGGATAGATGTTGTGCATCAAAAGGAAATCAGGCCGGTGCTTCGCAATGGCATCCTCCAGCCGGCGTCGGCTGTCCGGGTTGTAAATCGTACGCCATGCCTGACCAACTATTCCCGGAGCGTTTTCAACAGTCCATTCCCTGCTGTCAAGTGGAAGCGGGGTAACCTCATGATCCTGCTCCAGCAGGCGGTGAATCTTTTGCACCGACGATTCCTCTCCACCGAAATGCAAGTAGCGGTTGAAGATTTTGAGAATACGGCGGCGATCCATGGCAGGGCGTTAAGTGACAGAGCACAGCCTGCTTCGCAAGGCAAGCAAACAGCCAGTCTTGACGTCTGGACGATCATGATGGTAAGCGACTCCCATGCCCCATCGACGATTCATTCACTGTTTGACCCCGCTGTTGCTCTTTATCGCCATCAGCGGTGCCCATGCCCAGCAACCGACCTCCAGCGGTCTCCGGACGTGGACAAATGCCGAGGGACGAACCATGCTGGCCAAACTCACCGGTGTCACGGGTGACATCGCCACCTTCCAACTTGCGAACGGGCAGACCACGACCGTTCCGCTCTCGAAGCTTTCACAAGAAGATCAGGGCTTCATCAAATCCAACCCGGCACCAGCACCTGCGACCGCGAACAAAACAGGTGTCACCGCAAAACCAGACACTCAACGCATTTGGCCGAAAGTCATCATCGTGCCACCCAAATCCATTGAGGTGAAGCTCGTCGATGAAAAGTCCCCCGATAATTACCGCTATCATTCGCAGGCGTTCCAGTTCATCTCGCAGGACAAACTCGCCGGAAGCGTGATGATTGAAGTGGCCCGCATTTTCGAGGGCACCCGTTCGCTGGTGGACGCGCTGCCCTGGGGCGTGCATCCGGAGCCGCCCAAGGATCTCGGCTTTTTCCAGGCGAAATTTTTCACAACTGAGGAAGCCTATCACAAGAACGGCGGCCCGGAAAAATCCGGCGGCGTTTATAGGGGTTCTGACCGAGTATTCCTCGTTCCCTTTAAAAGCATGGGCCTGGAGTTGCGCGGGAAGACCTGGTTCAAGAAGGCCGAATTCAGCAGTGACACGCTCGTACACGAAATCACGCACCAGATGATGCACGATTATCTTGGCTTCCTGCCGCACTGGATTGCCGAGGGTTGCGCGGAATACACCAATATGCTGCCCTACAACGCCGGAACATTTCATGCTGGCAGCCATCAAAAGGGCATCAGAGAATACATCAACAGCAAGCTTAACTTCCCGACCAAGGGGCTGTCCGAACTTGGTTCCGCCTCTGAACACATCAACATGAGTCCCGAAAGCTGGGCTGCAAAATTCAATGGCGGCAGCGAGGCCCAGCACCGCATCTATGGATACTCCTGCCTGCTCGTCTATTACTTCTGTCATCTTGACGGCGACGGCAAGGGCACCCGCTTCTTCAAGTATTTCGACGCGCTCACGGCGGAGGCTGACAAGTGGAAGAATTACAACGCCCAGTTCGCAAAATACAACACTGAGATGGAAGAGTTCTACAAACAGCCCGGTGTTAAGAAGCTGGAAAACGGGCACTTCACATTTCCCAAGGCTCTCACACCACCGAGACCACCCGGGACTCCCTCAAGCAAGGACCGCGCCGAGTTCGGACGGGAACAGATGACCTTGCTTTGCGATGGCCGCAGCCCCTCGCAACTGGATGAAGACGTGAAGGCTGGCTTCAAAAAAATCGGCGTAAAGTGGTAACTCTTAAATCAGAATTTGGACAGGATTATAAGACGAGCGGGATTGGAAGGCAGACACTGCAAATACGTATGATGAATGACAAGGGGAGCGCGACGGCGGGCTGGAGACGGGAGGGACCAGGGAGGAAGGATGATCAGATTCAATGCCAGCCAGCATTCGAATGCCGGGTGGTTCTGCGAGAGCAAACAAGTGGTGTACTGCAAAATTGACAGTCAGCGGAAAACTTGCTGCGCGGCACATCCATGATGCATCGCATTGATGTAGCTGGCGGGGTATTGGCTTACAAGAACGGCATAAACAACCGCGCTATGCCATTGCGCACGCGCTCGCCAAGTGATGCCGCTGCCAGATCCGCGCTGAAAATTTCAGTGCTTTGTTCCATCAGATGTTGAAAATCCGCATTCAGCTCCCCAGCAAGCTCTTCATCGAAACAAGCGAGATTGAACTCAAAATTCAAGCGCAGGCTGCGCGGGTCCCAATTGGTGCTGCCGATCAGCGACCACAGTCCGTCAACCGTCATGAACTTGGTGTGATCAAACACTCCGCCGTTCTCAAAAATGCGCACGCCGCGAGCCAGCAGTTCCGGGTAAATGGTGCGCGAGGCCCAACGCACAGGCGGGATGTTATTGTGACGCGGCGTGATGATCTTCACATCCACCCCTCGCAGGGCGGCGAGATTAAGCGCCCATTGGATCTGTTCGTCTGGCAAAAAATAGGGAGTTAGAACACGAATCTCACGGCGCGCGGCATTGATCGCGGCAAAGATTGCCTTGGGCATCACTTCAATGTCCTCGTCGGGACCGTCCGGTATGCCAATGGCCGCGGTTCCGCCTGCAGGCTGGACTTCAGGATACCAATCTTCACCCTGCAGCACCTCACCCGTGCAGAACGCCCAATCCTCCGCGAAAGCACGCTGCAACTGACGCACCACCGGCCCCTCAACCCGGAAATGCATGTCCCGCACGGGCGATGAGGGGTTGTCTTTAAGCATATTACCAGGGCGGATGTTCATGCCGCCGGTGAAGCCGATCTCGCCATCAGCCACAAGAATTTTCCTGTGGTTCCTCAAGTTCATCGACAGCAAGCGAACGATGAAGCGGGTGGGCATGAACTTTGCGACCGTGATACTACGGGCGCGCAGGATGCTGGTGATGCTCGGCCATGAATAGCGAGCGCCAGCTCCATCCACCATCACGCGCACCTGCACACCACGCCCTTTCGCCGCTGTCAGTTCATCGACAAACTTCTCCCCGATTCCCTTGGCCTCGAAGATGTAACTACTTAGGGCCAGTGTGCGCTTCGCTCCGCGGATGACTTTGATCATCGCCGGCATGGCCTCATCCCCGCTGCGGAGCACCGTGATCTTATTGCCCAAGGCGAATTCGTAGCGCGAGATACGGCCGAGCGTGATTGCAAGATTGCGCAGTTCCGACAATTCGGGATTTTTTTCCCAGGGGTTGGGCGGGACCGCGCGGTTCACTTCCGACTTCCAGCTTCCACCACCGCGATATTTCTTTCCTGAACGCCGCACACGATTGATTCCAAAAACACAGTAAAATAATGCTCCCAGCAACGGCACGAAGATGATGATCACAGCCCAGAAAGCGGCTGCGCGTGCGTTGCGCTGTCGTAACACGACATGGACCAAGCCTCCGATGAGGGCAAAGACTTCCGCCACTGCCAGTACATACTGCCAGACTGCGCCAAGCCGGGTCAAAAATTGCGGTAACATCGCCGGATAATATATCAGGAAACCCATCCGGCAATCACCGGAACAACCCGCGCCAGTAACCTGCACCAACAAACGGTCATGGTGCAACCGCTTAATCCGTCGTGATCATGCCCAGATAACATGATTCCAGCACACGGACGTTTGTAGCCCGGTCGTATTTCTTTTCAACAGCCCGCCGTCCACCCTCTGCCAGTTTTCGGGCCAGTTCGTCATCCCCCATGACGCGAAGCATCGCCGCAGCGAGCGCGTCCGCATCATTTTCCGGAACCAGCAGACCGCTGTCACCATCGATGACAGCCTCAGGAATTCCGCCATGGTGAGTGGCCACCACGGGCGCACCACTGGCCATTGCTTCCAGCATCGAATTCGGAATACCTTCACGGTTGCCGTCGCCGGAAGTGCGGCTCGGATGAACGAACATTCGTGCGCGATACATTTCCTCACGCAATTCAGACTGGGTGAGGAAACCGGCGAACCGGACGCTAGATGTAATGCCGAGTTCGCCTGCGAGCCGTTCCAGTTCGCCCTGCTGCGGACCACTGCCTGCGATGACTAACCCGGCGCTTGGCTGAGTTTGCAGCACCTTGGCAAACGCACGCAACGTCAGATCCACGCCCTTTTTCTCGATCAGTCTGCAACTCTGTAGAATGCGCCACGGAAGATCGCATCCTGCTGCGCGCGTTTGAAACGTCCAATCTTCCAGAGGAATTCCCGTGCTCTGCAACCGCAGCTTCTCCTGCGGGCATCCAAGATTAGCCAGATCATTCATCAGGCTTGCCGAGCGCGCCTGCACAATCGTCGCTGACTCGAACACCTGACGCATCGCCGCCAGGTGCGCGGGCTTGTCCATATCCACCCCTGCGTCAGCGCCATGAAATGAAACCAGCACCGGTCGCGAAAACACTTTGATCAATGGCCGCAGGTGTATCGCGCTGTGGCCAAAATAGACGTGCAGCACCTTCGCCTCCGCCCGGGTCAGTGCGAGCAGCGACTGCCGCAACTCCCAACGATAAAGCTGCCACGGTTCCCGCTTGATCTGCTTCGCCACCAAGCGCCGCCACCAGCGCAGACGGGACTTGGGCAGCACAATGAGTCGCTTTTCTGGAAATGGGAACTGCGCTGCATTCTCGCGCTTGTGCGTCAAGACCCATGGCGTCACCGCCTGCAATCCCGTGATCTGCCGGTGAACGTGAAGCATGTCCGGCTTCAGGAAGTCGGAGACGTAGCTGGCGACTACAGGCTTGGTGGGCCGGTTCCAGGTTCTTGGTTCTTCGTTCAACATTTGCGTTAGCTTACCCGCACGCTTGCCCTTTGCGCTTTTCTTTGCAACCGTTCATCCCACAAACCCAACAAAAATCGAGAACGAGAAAAACAGATGACTTGGATTGAGCAAGCCCGCCGCATCATCGAACTAGAAGTTGATGAACTCACCCGCCTCAGCGCACGCATCGACGGGAGCTTCACTCGCGCCGTCGAGACCCTGATCGCCTGCCTTAATGCCAAAAGAAAAATCGTCGTCTGCGGTGTGGGCAAAAGCGGGAGCATCGGCCGCAAGTTCACCGCCACCCTCAACAGCACCGGGGCCACCAGCGTGAACCTCAACGCCCAGGACGCACTCCACGGTGACCTCGGCGTGCTCGATGAAGGCGATGTCGTGGTGCTTCTGAGCTACTCGGGTGAAACACAGGAACTGCTCGATCTTCTCCCCCACCTTCGCCGCGTCGATGCGCGACTCATTGCCATCACCGGAAATACTAGTAGCGCCCTTGCGAAGAACAGCGACATCGTCCTTGACGTCCACGTCGAGCGCGAGGCCTGCCCGTTGAACCTAGCCCCCACTTCCAGCACCACGGCCATGCTCGTGCTCTGCGACGCCCTGGCCATGGTGCTGCTGGATGCGCGTGGACTTAATAATGAAGACTTCGCCAAATACCATCCCAACGGCGCGCTCGGCCGCGCCCTGCTTACCAAGGTCAGCGACGTGATGCGCAGCAATGGCGCGCTTGCCACCATCACCTCCCAGACCAGGGTTGGCGACGCTCTCAAGGCCATGACCAAGGCCCGCAGTGGCGCTGCGGTCGTGATTGATTCAAACGGCGCGCTCGCTGGGATTTTTACCCATGGCGATTTTGTCCGTGCCTTTCAAAATGACGCTCTCATCGCGGAACATGCAGTTGAAAAATTCATGACCCGCAATCCCGTGAGCATCTCTGCGGACAAACTCGCCGCCGAAGTTCTCACCGTACTGGAGAAGCACCGGGTGGACGACATCGTTGTGGTGAACGACCAAGGCCAGCCGGTCGGGCTTGTGGACACGCAGGATTTGACGCGGATGAAGCTTATTTAGGCCACAATCCCCTTCACCAATTTCCCAGCAACTCCCGTGAGCCGCATATCGAGACCTTGGAATTTCACGGTCATGCGTTTATGATCAATGCCCAGCTGGTGCAGCATCGTGGCATGCAGATCGTGAACATCCACCACGTTCTCCACCGCGCGGTAGCCCAGTTCGTCTGTCGCTCCATACGTGCCCGGCTTTATCCCACCACCTGCCAGGGCAATGCTAAAACCGAGGATGTGATGATCGCGACCGGTGCCCTGCCCCATCGGCGTGCGACCAAATTCTCCACCCCAAATAATCAGAGTGTCATCAAGCAAGCCGCGTTGTTTGAGATCACGAATGAGTGCTGCGCTAGGTTTGTCCGTGTCCAAGGCGGAGTCCTTCATGCCCTCGACTATGCCCGAGTGATGATCCCAGGCACGATGGTAGAGCTGGATCATACGCACGCCCCGCTCCGCCATGCGACGGGCGAGCAGGCAATTGCTGGCGAAGGATCCATCACCCGGACGTTTCACACCATAACTCTCAAGGGTGGCCTTGGATTCCTGGCTCATGTCGGCAAGATCTGGCACGGAGCTTTGCATCTTGAAGGCCAGCTCATATTGCGCAATGCGGGTGGCGATCTCCGGGTCAACCCGTTCCGCGGCCAGGATCCCATTAAGCTGCCTCACCTCCTCGATCACCTGACGCTGCGTGCTCTGGCAGACACCATCTGGACTGCCGAGATAATGGACCGCGTCTCCCTTGGCCTGAAACTGGATGCCCTGAAACTTGCTGGGCAGAAATCCACTGGACCATTGCCGCGCCGACACGGGTTGTTCTCCTGATTTTCCTGCGGAGGTCATCACCACAAAACCTGGCAACTCATCCGTCTCACTGCCAAGCCCGTAAAGCAGCCATGATCCCATGCTGGGCCGTCCCTTGATGATGGAACCCGAATTCATGAACGCATGCGCCGTGTCATGATTGATCTGTTCCGTCTGCATCGAGCGGATGATGCAAAGTTCATCTGCGACGCCGGCGAGATGCGGGAACAGATCGGATATCTCATTGCCCGTTTGCCCGTGCTTGTGGAAATCAACGAAGGGACCTCGGGCTTTCAATACGGCATTTTGCAACTGCGCAAGTTGCTGACCCTTGGTGAAGGATTCCGGGAATGCCTGGCCATCAAGGCGCTTCAATTCTGGTTTCCAATCAAATGATTCCAGATGCGACGGCCCGCCCGCCATGCAGAGATGGATGACACGCTTCGCTTTGATCGGGAAGTGTGGTGTTGTGATGACGCCATGTCCCGGCGCGCCCCGGGCTCTTTCCATTAAAGTGGCCAATGCCAGACCGCCGAGCCCATACGCGGACTGCGTAAGAAATGCGCGACGCTTGATGCTCAATTCATGAGCAGCTAAATCAGAAAATGGATTCATAAAAATGTGTCAGTAGCGGGTGATGGTCTCCTGCAGATTCAAGACCACGCGCGCAAGCGATATCCAGGCGGCGAGTTCAATGTGATCGCTATTCTCCCAGACGGGTGCCAGGCCAACCCGAATGATCTTGTCGGCATCTCCGCTGTTCTTCTGATAGGCTTCGCGCTGCGATTTAAGAAATGCGGTCAGCGAAGTAATCTCTGTCTCCTTAGCCGGCCTGCCCAGCGCCAGTCCGAAGGCACTCTGAATGCGCGCGGCATCGTTACCCTTTTTTTCATCCAGCAACCGCTTCGCCAGCACGCGCGCGGCTTCGACGAAGGTCGGATCATTCAAGAGCGTGAGCGCCTGCTGCGGTGTGTTCGAGTTCGGCCGGTTCGCCGTGCATTCGTCGCGCATCGGCGCATCAAAGTTCGCCAGCATCGGATGCAAAAACGTGCGCTGCCAGTGCATGTAAACTCCGCGCCGCCACTGCCGGTCGTCACTGTCCGTTCTGTAGTCGCGGTTCGGATACTGCAGGTTCACATAATATCCGGCAGGTTGGTAGGGCCTCACACTGGGGCCGCCCATGTCGGGATTGAGCAGACCGGCGATGAACAGTGCATTGTCCCGCACGAACTCCGCATCGAGTCGACGCGGATTCTGTGAAGCGAGCAACCGGTTGTTCGGATCAATGTCATGCAACTCAGGGCGCAGGCTGCTGCTCTGGCGATACGTATTCGACGTAACTAACAAACGGATCATGTGATTCACTTCCCAGCCACTGTCGCGGAATTCCGCCGCCAGCCAGTCGAGCAATTCAGGATGGCTCGGCGGTTCGCCCTGCGCGCCAAGATCATCCACGACGATGGACAGGCCGTTGCCATAAAACTGTTTCCATAAGCGGTTCATGAATGCGCGTGGAGTGAGAGGATTTTCTTTAGAGCAGAGCCACTTGGCCAGGTCGAGACGATTAAGTCGCTTTCCTTCCTGCGGCTTGAAAACGGTGGGCAGGAACTCAGGGGACGCTGGTTCCACGACCGCCCCGCTTTCATCCATCCAGTTGCCACGGGCCAACACGCGAACTGTAAGCGGCATTTGTATCGCTTGTGTGACCATCGTCCAAGCCCGGCCGCCGCGACATTCGAGAAGCTCCGCAAACAGCGCCGTGTATTCCTTGATCGCTGAATCATTCCAACCAGTGCCAGTCAGGAAGGCTTCCAGCAAAGCATCACGGGAGTTGGCATCGCCTTTCTCAAGAGCCACCCTGAGCGAGGTCATCCACTCATGATCAATCACGTTGGTCGGCGCAAAGGGCGAGACGGAGACACGCACGCAGCCAGCAGTATTGCCGGTGAGACGAAGCATGAATTTGTCGCCCTTGTTGATCTTCACGGGTTTATCTAGCAAACAGAGCGCGGTGTGGGTCTGGTTCCACTCCTTGGCGGATGTCTTCCAGACGTCCTTGATGCCGATGACCTCCGAGCCATCTTGATAACGGGCTTCTTTCAAGTTCGCCTCAGCATGACGGAACACAAGAGGCTCGGATTTCTTCGCGCCAGCTTTCAACAACTCGGCAGACAGTTTCAAGGCCTCGCTTTTCTGGTTGCCGCCGCGCAGGATGCCGCCTTTATGCGATTCATCGGGCAGCAGTTCCACGCGCACCGCACTGACCCAACCTGCGGGCGGCTGCACCACGACGCTGGTGTCGTCACGTGCCGGGCTCTTGAAAAGAATTCTTCTGTCGGCCAGCACCACGAATGCATCCGGTTCCGGCGCATTCGTTATGGATTTGGATGATGCCGCCCCGGCCTTGAGGGCTTTGGCATCAGTCTCGGCGACATACGTTGTCTTCACTGCTGTCGCTACACTAATCTTCACCTCTGGCGGCGGAACGATCCATCCTGTTGGATTACCCTTGAAAAACTCGAGGCTGCCTTTTTTCCATCTCTCGAAAACCTCGTTCGCTTTCCCATCCTTTTGCAACTGGGCCTGAGTGGCGTTGACAGTGCCCTGCATCCTGGCACCAATGCGCGCGACGCGTTCCTTGAGATAGGCGCTCTCCACTTCAATCTCCGGAGGAAATGGATGTTCATTGTTGAAGCCCTTGAGTTCCGGATTCGGGCTGGAGCCGTAGTGGGAATAAACTCCCCATTGCTTCACGTCCGCAAAGAAGGCCTGCATGGCATAGAAATCCCGCGCGGTGAACGGATCGAACTTGTGATCATGACATTCAGAGCAACCAAGTGTGGCTCCAAGAAAAGCGCCGCCAATGGTGCGGACACGCTCGGCGCCATACTTGGCGATATACTCCTTCGGCTGCGCGCCGCCTTCACGTGTCACCATGTTGAGGCGATTGAAACCGCTGGCAATCAGGTTCTTGGTTCTTTGTTCCTGGTTCTTGGTTTCCAGTAAATCGCCCGCGACTTGTTCCAGCGTAAATTGATTGAAGGGCTTGTTGCGGTTGAACGAATCTATCACGTAATCACGATAAGGAAAAATGCGCTGATTCTGATCGCCGTGAAATCCAACCGTGTCTGAGAAGCGCGCAACATCGAGCCACCAAACCGCCATGCGCTCGCCAAAATGCGGCGATTTAAACAATCGCTCGACCTGGTTCTCATAGGCCTTCGGTGACTCATCGCTCAAAAAAGTCTGCATCTCTTCCGGAGTCGGCGGGAGTCCGATGAGATCGAGCGAAAGACGACGTAGAATCGTGCGCCGGTCAGCCGCTGCCGAGGGCGTGATATTCTTTTCCGCGAGCTTTTCAGCAATAAAGGCATCGATCGATTTCGTGGCTGCGACGGCAGATGGAACCGGCGGTTTTACTAACGGTGTATAAGCCCAATGAGGTTCATACTCCGCGCCCTCGGCAACCCAGCGTTTGAAAATTTCCTTTTGCTCTGGCGTGAATGTTTTGTGCGACTCCTCCGGCGGCATCAGATCGTCTTTATCTTCGGCGAAGAGGCGCTTGATGATTTCGCTCTCGCCGGGCTTTCCAGGGACGATCGGCAGTTCACCAGACTTCGCGGGCTTCAATGCCTCCTCACGAATATCGAGCCTCAATCCTGCCTTGCGCGTATTCTTGTCTGGGCCATGGCAATGAAAACAAGTGTCGGACATCAGCGGGCGGATGTCGCGATTGAAACGCAGCTTGCCGGCAGCGCCCGCTGGCAGGGAACTGCCGATGAGTGTGAAAACGATGAGGATTCGAATCATGTCGGGTGAACGTAAAAGGCTACAAACTCATACGCACGGTGCCAGAAGAAATTGCGCGCAATTTCACGCCAGCACGCCTTTCACCACGTTCCCGTGGATGTCAGTCAGCCGGTAGTCGCGGCCCTGGAATCGGTAGGTAAGCCGCTCATGGTGGATGCCGAGCAGATGCAAGATTGTGGCATTGAGATCGTGCACATGCACCGGATCGGCCACGATATTGTAGCAAAAGTCATCGGTCGCACCCAGTGTGGTGCCCCGCTTCACACCCGCACCGGCCAGGAACATCGTAAAGCAGCGCGGGTGATGATCGCGCCCATAATTTGTCTCCGTGAGCGCGCCCTGCGAGTAGATGGTGCGGCCGAACTCACCACCCCAGACGATGAGCGTGTCATCCAGCAAACCGCGTTCCTTGAGATCCTTGATAAGCGCCGCCGTCGGTTGATCAGTATCGCTGCACTGACCTTTGATCGCCGCAGGCAATCCGCCGTGATGATCCCAGCCCATGTGAAAGAGCTGGATGCAACGCACATCGCGCTCGGCCAGTCGGCGCGCGAGAAGGCAGTTCGCGGCATAGGTGCCCGTCGTCTTGACCTCGGGACCATAGCTGTCGAGCACGTGCTGCGGTTCCTTCGAGATATCGAGCAAGTCCGGCACGCTCATCTGCATGCGAAACGCCATCTCATATTGCGCGATGCGCGTCTGCGTTTCCGGATCACCGAATTGCTCGAAATCGTGCTGGTTGAGTGTGGCCAGTTCATCGAGCTGCTGACGCCGCATCGAACGATCCACGCCCGCCGGATTTGAGAGATACAAGACCGCGTCGCCTTTGTTGCGAAACTTCACGCCCTGATGCTGCGTCGGCAGAAAGCCGCTGCCCCAGAGCCGGTCATAGAGCGGTTGATCGTCACGCCGCCCCGTGCCGAACGACGTGAGCACCACGTAGGCGGGCAGGTCCTTGTTGTTGCTCCCAAGACCGTAGCTGAGCCACGAGCCGATGCTCGGCCGACCCGCAAGCTGAGAGCCGGTCTGGCAGAATGTGATCGCCGGATCATGATTTATCGCCTCCGTGAACATGGACTTGATGAAGCAAAGCTCGTCCGCCACCCCAGCGATGTGAGGCATGAGTTCGCTCAGCCACGCGCCGCTCTTGCCGTGCTGTGCGAACTTGAAAATCGAAGGCGCCACCGGAAACGATTTTTGACCTGATGTCATCGTCGTGAGGCGCTGGCCCTGTCTGATGCTCTCAGGCAAGTCTTCGCCCCGTCGTTTCTCCATCTGTGGCTTGGGATCAAACAAGTCCATCTGCGAAGGCGCGCCCGACTGATACAAATAAATTATGCGTTTGGCCTTCGGCGCGAAATTTGGAAAACCGGACAGGCCGATACCGCTGGATGCAGCGCGCGATTCATTCGCAAACAATGATCCCAGCGCAACGCTGCCGAGGGCGGAAGCGCTGCGACCGAGAAAAAGGCGGCGGTTGAGAGTATCCTGAACATTGAACATCGAAGTAACTGATTTTCTCGAATTCATACAGGGAGCAGTTTTTGAATTAGGCGGAAAGTTTCTGAAGTGAATTTGCTCTGGCAGTGCGAATGCTGGTCACTAAAATGCGGATCAATTCATCCGTCTCGGAAAGAAGCTCATTAGCTTTGGTCACGACTTTTGTTAGCGGGACACGCAGCGCGAGCTTGATCCATCTCGATGACTCGCGCAACTCCTTGAGCGCCACCTTCATTTTGTGGATAAAATCCTTGGATGATTCAGCCGCTTGTGCCTCGCCCTGATGAGCCAGCGGGGCAGTGCCCGATCTTAAAAGTTGCCCGCTAACATGTCGTCCAGCATCTGACTTGATCATACACTCACAAAAACGGATAATGTTAGCCGCATATTCAAGCAACCGCTCCTCAAGATCATACTTTCGATCCCGCTTGGAAACGGAAGATCTAGCAACAGCAGTATTTGAATCAACTTCTTCAGATTTCATAGTCAGGCTTCAGTGTTGAATGTTGATTGTTCGATGTTCGATGTTCGCATTAGTCTCTCGTCACAACCCGATCCAAATTAAGCAACACCCCCGCCGTCGTCGTGTAGGCGGCGAGTTCCACGGGGTCGAGGTTGGCATCGGCTTTCGATGCCCCTTGCGAAATGAGCTTACTGGCATCCTCAGGGTGAGATTTAAAGTATGAAAGGCGTTCATCAAATCCGTTTGCCAGAGTCTTGACTGTCTTTTCATCTGGCTCCTTCGAGGTGGCGCATTTGTAGCCATAGGTGATGCGCTCACCAGTCGTAGCCCCACGCTTCATCATCTGCTCGGCCAGACCGCGCGAGGCCTCGACGAATGTAACTTCATTCAACAGTGACAGCGCCTGGAGCGGCGTGTTGGTGCGACTGCGTTTCACCGTGCAGATTTCCCTGGAGGGTGCGTCGAACAGCAGCATGGAAGGCGGGGCGGCTGTGCGCTTCCAGAATGTGTAAAGACTGCGGCGATAGAGACTTTTGCCGGTGTCAGATTTATAGCCACGCAGATCGCCGTATTTGCTGGTCTCGTCCCAAACACCTTCCGGCATGTAGGGACGCACGCTGGGCCCCCCGATACCCGACGAAAGCAAACCGGAAATCGCCAGCGCCTGATCACGCACCGCCTCGCCGCCCAGGCGAAAGCGCGGACCGCGCGCCAGCAGACGATTCTCCGGATCGCGCTCATGCATTCCATTCGTAATCTTCGACGACTGGCAATAGGTCGCGCTCATCACTATCGTCTTCTGCAAAGCCTTCATATCCCACTTCATGCGGATAAACTCCGTCGCCAGCCAGTCAAGCAGCTCGGGATGACTCGGCCATTCCGCCTGCGAACCGAGGTTTTCCGTAGTCTTGCAGATGCCATTGCCGAAAAATTTCTCCCACGCCCGATTCACCCACACTCGCGCCGTAAGCGGATTTTTCGCATCCACCATCCACATCGCCAGACCGAGGCGGTTCAGCGGCGCGCCCTTCGGCATCGCCGGCAGCACTGCAGGCGTGGCCATGCTCACCTTTCCATCGGGCTTGTCGTATTCACCACGCTTGAGAATGAAAGCATCACGCGGCTTGTCGATCTCCTTCATCACCATCACCGTCGGCAGCATCTTTACAAAATTATCCACCGCATTCTTCGCGGTCGTGAGCTCGGCATCAGCACTGCGCACAGGACTGTCCACCGTCGCGCGAAAGAACTTTTCAACCTCAGATTTCTGCTGCGCGTTGCGTTTGTCCGCAGGAATTTTCAGGATGGCGCGCACCGCAGCCAATTCGGATTTCCCTTCGAGCGTCACTGACTTTGTCGGCAACGAAGAAGCTGACAGGCGGAAGCGCCCGATATTATGCTGACCAATCGCATCATGCTTCAAAGTAATGGTCACGGTCGCGCCAGCAGACACCGGCTTGTCGAGCACCAACATCGCCTTGCGTGGTTCCTTCTTGGTCGGGCCGTCGACCGCCCAGCCCTTTCCCTTCTGACGCTTCTTGCCACCAGTCACCAGACTCGCGATGTCATATCCCTTCTGAGAATAATCCGCCTGCGCCTTGACAATCTTTGCCTGCACAGGATTGCCGCCAGTTTCCGTGCTCTCCACATCCACTTCGACCTCCGCGAGGACAAAATTGCCATTGGATGCGCGGCCGAGACTTTGATTCGGCAAGCTCGCATCCGGGAAGCATTCGAGCAGAAACGCGCTCACCGCGGCGTCCGGCATTTTCGCCCTGATGATGTAAGCGTCGCTGTCGGGATTCGTTCCACTCGCGAGATAACTGCCGTCAGCCTGCTTCGTAAGCGTGGCGCCACCTTGCGACTTCACGGACTCAGGCTCGATGACATCCCAGGCGTTCTTTTCCTCGGCGATCTTCGTCATCGCCTTCGGCTCCCACTCGGCCATGAGCTTTGGCAGTAGCTTTGCCGCATCTGCCACATGCTGTTCTGCGGCTTTCAGATCCATTTTCAACTTCACGAGCTTTGTTTCCTGCTCAGCGCTCGGCACATCGATCACCGGCGGCGAGTTCCCACCCGAGCGATTCGATGTTCCCTGGATCGTTCCGCTTTCCGGCACGTTGTTGAAGAACGCGAACATTGAATAAAAATCACGCTGCGTGAGAGGATCGTATTTGTGATCGTGACAGCGACAGCAGTTCATCGAGAGGCCGAGCCATGTGAAGCTCGTGGTCTCCACGCGATCGATGATGTTCTCGATGCGCCATTCCTCCGCAATGATGCCTCCCTCGCCGTTAAGACGATGGTTGCGGTTGAAACCTGTGGCGACAATCTGATCGCGTGTGGCGTTTGGAAGCAAGTCGCCCGCGATTTGCTGGATGGTGAACTGGTCGAAGGGCAGATTATCGTTGAAAGCCTTGATGACCCAGTCGCGCCAGGGCCACATCTGCCGGCTGCTGTCGGTCTGAAACCCGTGACTGTCCGCATAGCGCGCGAAGTCGAGCCACTGATGCGCCATTTGTTCCCCGTAGTGTTTCGAAGCCAGCAGGCGATCCACCACCCTTTCATAAGCACCCGGAGTTTTGTCATTCAAAAAGTCATCCACTTCCTCCGGCAATGGCGGCAGCCCCACCAGATCGAGCGAAACCCGCCGGATCAAAGTCGCACGATCGACTTCCGGCATGGGCTGCAGCCCTTCCTCCTCCAGACGCGAGAGAATGAAGGCATCGACGGAATTTTGAATTTTGAATTTTGAATTTTGAATTATCGGAACAGCCGGTGCAGTCGGCGCGATGAACGCCCAATGCCCCTGATACTCCGCGCCCTCGGCGACCCACTGTTTCAGCAATTCTTTCTGCTGCTTGGTCAGAGGCTTGTGCAGCTTCGTAGGTGGCATCAGGTCATCTTCGTCGGCAGTCATCACTCTTGCGATGATCTCGCTCTTTTCCGGCTTCCCCGGAACGATGGCAATGGCACCGGATTTCGCAGGCTTCATCGCTTCGGCGCGCACATCGAGACGCAGATTGGATTTGCGCTGTTTCTCATCGGGGCCATGGCACTGAAAACAAGTGTCAGAAAAGATCGGCCGGATGTCGCGATTGAACTCAATTTTCGCGATGGCACGGGAAGTGAAGCCGCCAACACCCGCAACGAATAATAGCGTGAATGAAATGAATTTGGTCATGAAACTAGAGCAATGAAAATTAAGCCGGCTGACCTAAGTCATGTAATACGCGTGATCACCTATGAATCTAGCGTGGAGAATAGTATATTTTCATTGCCGCCCTCCCCGCCCTCGCCTATGCGAAGCCGTCATGCCCGAAGAACACATTCTCGTCATCCAACGCCAGCTTTTCGATCAACTCGGAGCCTTCGAGGGTTTCCAGCCTGACGCCCAGCGCTACCTCGATGCCATCCTCGCACCGGGCGCGAATTATTTTCTGCCTCGCCCGGCCGCAGAGACTGATCCGACCCACAAGCAGATTATTCCCTATTCCATTTTTCATTATCGCGGGAAATACCTCGTCTACACCCGTGGGGGCAAAGGCGGTGAAAAACGGCTGCACGCCAAACAAAGCATCGGCATCGGCGGCCACATTAACCCGCATGACGAACGCAAGGACTCGCTGGCCCGCACCACCTACCTCAATGGTGTCGAGCGTGAGATCGGCGAAGAACTACGCATCGCAGGCACGCACACGCAGCGCGTGATCGGCCTGATCAACGATGACTCCAACGAAGTCGGACAGGTTCATCTTGGCGTGGTGCATCTCTTTGAATTGGAAACCGATGAAGTGGAATCCAACGAAGATGCGATCCAGGACATCGGTTTTCGCACGCTGCTAGAACTGCTCAATCTTGAATCGCTCGAGACATGGTCGCGCATTTGCGTGGAGCATCTCAGCGGTAATCATCAACAACATTATCTATTGAGACCCGCGTAATTGGATGACAGACGGCAGCATGGGTGTCGGGGCCAGCTTGGCCCACGTGATGGGGGCTGGCTGCCCCCAACACTTTTGTCGCCCTATTGAGTGAGACTCAATAGAAGCATGTTGATAAAGATGCTGAAACCGGGATGTCGGGCTTCTAGAGCGGTTTAAATAATTTCGTAGCCGCGTTCGTAAGAACGCGGGAAATAGGCATGCTTCGTTGGCTGCCGTGGCTTCTTCCCGCACTCTTACGAGATGCGGCTACGTCTTTTTTAGAAATGCTCCAGCAGCCTGTCGAACTTAATGAAAAGGGTGACGCACGCTCGGATTTGTGCTCGTCATGAGCTCTGAATTCAGCGTGGGTTGTGGCGCTACTGGCTCGGGTGGGCAGAGCTTGGGATGGCTGACTTGCTCAAGATTTGGGGGGCTCCGGGCGCAACCAACTCTTCTACTCTGCCACCAGTCGGAAAGGCTGCTCCTCGAGCTCCTCGGCGGCATGAAATTCAACGCTCCACTCCCCAACCACCCGCTGGACGCGGGCATTGAGAAGTTCAGCGATCATCCGCGTCTCCATCTCGCACACGCCCGGATACAATCGCGCGATCTCTGAGAGCGGATTGTGATGCTCGACCATGCGGAGTTCGGTCGCGGAAACACTTTCCATGCTACATATGCAACCGTCAGCATTTCGGAGCTTTGCCAGTTCCGATGCTCGTTGTTTAAGGGTGCCACCTTTGATCTTCAGCAAGAGCCGCTCGGTCTTCTGCAGAAAATAGTGATGCAAAAGTCGCTCCGCCGCAGTTTCGCCGTTAAGTTGGGCCACCACCTTGAGGAGGCCCGTTGAAAGTTCATTGCCCCACTGAGGCAGCACGAGATCGAGTTTCTCGGTCGCGCGATACAATTTCTCGGGCCGACCGGTCGGCTTCGGGCGGCGCCAGGTATCGAGAAACCCGTGTTTCTTTAGCGCGTCACAATGCTGTTTCACGCCCATGTAGCTCATCTTTAGCTGGGCGCAGAGCTCATTCACCGAGAGTCCACCACTGCGCTTGATGCGCAGGAGGATATCCCAGGCAACCGAAGGAGCGATATCGCGGGCGTGTTGCAGCATAACTTTCGACGTGGCCACCGTGTAAAGTTTTTGCGCCGCGTGCAACCGTTCATACGTAAATCTTTTTCACATGACCCATGCTTTGCTTCCCGCCCTGATTTCCGATGCGGATTCATCCGCCATTGACACCAGCCCCAATGTGTCTAGCGTCCACGCCCGACTCTCGATGTCCCGCACGACGCCGCTCCCTGAAAAAGCGTTCCGCAGCCACACCCCCGGCTATTGGAAAGACAAAAA
>VFKE01000063.1 GCA_009885695.1 Verrucomicrobiota bacterium
GTTTCCGCTGTTCGCTCGACAGGGTGACGCCAGTGGTTTTTAGATTCATGCCGGACCATGGCAGGAAAATATCTATTGTCTAGACATTTCTGCGACAGAACACTAGGAAGGGAGCGCGGGTATCTTGCCCGTGTCTGCTGCTCAACCTGCGATTGACCCTACATGCACGGGCAAGATACCCGCGTTCCTTTGGGTTTCCGGGAGTGCCCTATTCACTATCATGTCTGTTTTAGAATTCGGATGATCAATTGGACGGGGTGACCATCGTCAATTGTGATGCATTCGTGAGCAGTGATCTCTGGAAGGCCCGCGCCTCGAGGCCTGCAATTCGTTCCGTCGTCTTGGGTCCCCGGGCATATTCCTCTAGAAGCCACTTCTCCTGCTCCCGCGGCACGACATAGGTGATGGTTTCCTGCCAGAGTTTTCCGGCATCGAGGCTGCGTTGACCCCCAAGGGCGATTCCGCTGACGATAATCTGAGTCTCAAGCACCTGGTTTACAACCCGCGCATCGAGATGGACAAAATGGTAGGCATTGGAAGCGCGGCCAAGAGATCGGGTTATTTTGATGCCCGTCCAGTTGCCCGTCGAAAGTTTGAACTCTTCCATCTCAAGTTCACCGGCGGCGAATTCGCGAAAAAACAGGAGGTTGGTTTCGTCAAGCTTGGGCGTGACCTCTGGTATTACCGCAATCGCACCCGCTGGCCTCTCATGACCGCGCCATGCGGATGTGGCATCCGCAGTAAAAGTGAAGGACACTTCACGATCATCAGTCGGGCCGGAGCGGAGAAGTCCCGCACTGATTGACATGATGGCCCCAATTCTTAAGCAGAGTGTTTTCATAAAGTTAGTTGATTAAGCGGCAGATTTCCCGCCTGAGACACAATAATGACATTTATCGCAATTACAATAATAATTTCAACTTTCTACATGCGTAGTGCCAGATGCCACTTGGAGCCATTAATCCTCCCGACTAACTTGACTGGAGTTACTCTCCGTTCTGCATCCCGCACGCCGTGGATTGTCTGCTAAAAAGGAAAGTTGATGGCTGATAGCTGATAGTTAATAGATTGAAAATGAGGCGCTTGGGTGTCCCAGAAGTGCTCACCTGGCAGGTGACAGATCGCACCCCATTCACTCAGTCCAGCATCAGGCCAGAGGCCTGATCAACACAAAGGCTGGAAGCCCGTGTTACCCCATTTTTCAACTGGCTGTTAACAGGATGGGTATACGAAGAAACTCATCTTCATCCGCTGGTGAGCGTGCGCGCTAGATCGGTTTAAAGAATTGCGCAGCCGCGTGCGCAGCCGCGTTCGTAAGAACGCGGGAAATAAAGAAGCTCTCCCCGCATCCGCGAAGCGAAAACGCGGGGAATAGGCATGTTTCGTTGGCTGTCGTGGTTTCTTCCCGCACTCTTGCGAGATGCGGTTGCGTCTTTTTTGAAAATGCTCTAGTGTTCTGTCGCAGA
>VFKE01000132.1 GCA_009885695.1 Verrucomicrobiota bacterium
AGCTCATCAAGTTGAAGAGGGGAAAGGGTGCGGGCATCTCTTTGTTTCATTCGCTAAAGATAGCCTAACCCAGTAAAAAGTCACTACTTTTTATTGCCGGGTTAATATGATCACAAGGATGCTCGCGTTACTTCACTCCACATTTTTTCGCCAGTGTTTTTAACCGGACTTCTATGTCCGGACGATCTTTTAGCTCAAGCAATGGGCGGAGATCATTGATGACCTGCGGGAGGTGAAGTTTTTCGTGCTGACGAATGAGGACGCCTTCAATATCCAGCCAGTCCTTCGGCCTGTCGGCAAATGCCTTGTGAACGATGAGGTCCTCCGCACTGCAAGTCGTCAGCGAAACATCCGCACGAGGCAGCCATAAGGTGGCGCGTCGAATCGCAGCCTCCTCAAACGGAATGGCGGCCAGCGCCACGTCGAGATGAACACCATTCGATGCTTGAATAAAAAGCACGCGCGCATGGAGTGCGATTGCTCGTGCCTGTTCGCGACTGGGCTTGAACTGAGCCAGCAGCGCATCCACGAAGCGCTCCTCACCGCCAAATCCTGTGAGGAGGCTGATGTCGGCATCCAATGTGAGACGCGGCTCTCCCCATCGTTGCAATGCCAGGCCGCCGATGAAGCAAAAGTCGTATTTCTGGCTGACGCAGAAATCTTGCAATTCCAGCGCTGCATCAGTGACGCGGTTCAGGCCGGACATGGCGCGAGTTTTTGGAAAAGACGCTGCTGCTCAATCAGCCCCTCGTCATCACGGCGCTCGAACTCCATGCTTCCCGTTACGGCATCGAAGCACCACAGGCTTTTTTCATCCGTGAGCGCGCGCAAATCTTCCACACGGAACTGCTCCATGAGAGGGGCGGCTAACGCCCAAGCGTCCAGCCGCTTCTTAATCATCTCGCGCTCAGTCATTTTCATGCCGGAGTGTAGCACGAAATCGCGCGCCATCCAGCGCACATTCACATCACAAACACTCCGCGATCTGCACGGCATTCAGCGCCGCGCCTTTGAGAAGCTGGTCGCCGGCGATCCAGAATGCGAGGCCGTTGTCGAGCGCGCAATCCTGGCGGATGCGGCCCACGGCACATTTGTCCTGGCCCGCGACATCAAGGGCCATGGGATATTGATTCAAAGTGGTATCATCCACCAAATCGAGACCGGGTGCTTTGCGCAGAACGGCACGCGCGGCATCTGGCGTGACGGGTTTTTCAAACTCCGCACTGACGGCGATGCTGTGCGCGCGGAACACAGGCACGCGCACGCAGGTCACGCTGGCGCGGAATTTTGGATGATGCATGATCTTCCGGCCTTCGTTCTCCATTTTCATTTCTTCCTTCGTGTAGCCGGTGTCGAGAAACGAATCCACCTGTGGCAGCGCGTTGAAGGCGATCTGGTGCGGATAGACATTCACATGCTCTTTCGCGAGGCGCACGTCGTCCCACTTGCGCTCAGACTTCGCCCATTGGCGCGTTTGCTTCTCCAGTTCTTCAATCGCCTGGGCCCCGGTGCCGCTGACGGCCTGGTAGCTGCTGGCAAAAATCCGCGTAACACCAAAGGCTTGGTGCAGCGGATACAGCGCCATCAATGTGATCGCCGTGGTACAGTTCGGATTGGCCACGATGCCTTTCGGAAGGTTCTTTAAATCGGCCGCGTTAATCTCCGGCACCACGAGCGGCACGTCGGGATCCATGCGGAACGCGGAGGAGTTGTCCACCACGATCGCGCCGGCCTTCACGGCATGGGATGCATATTCCTTCGAAATACCACCGCCGGCACTGAACAGCGCGATGTCCACGCCGACAAATGAATCCGCAGTGAGTTCTTTCACCACGACGTCCTCGCCCCGGAACTTCATCTTCTTTCCAGCGCTGCGGGAGCTGGCTAGAAGCGTGAGTTCGCCGACCGGGAAATTCCGTTGCTCGAGGCAGCGCAGCATTTCCACTCCGACGGCTCCGGTGGCTCCGACGATGGCGACGTGCTTGAGTTTGCTCATGTTCGAGTTTGGATTTGAGGGCAGTTAGTGTAAGCTCCCCACCACAAAATGCAAATTTCCCAACCCCGCATTGAAGTCTCCATCGGCACCCAGACTCTGAACTTGTGGGACGGTTCCCGACTGGTTAAACAGTGGCCCTGCAGCACATCGAAGTTCGGCATCGGTTTTCGTGAGGGGTCGAACCAGACGCCGCTAGGTGCGTTTCGAGTGGCGGAGAAGATTGGCGGCGGCTTAAGTCAGCTCACCTTTTTCAAGGCCCGGGTGCCGGTCGGTGAATGGAACCCCGCACGGCCGGTGGACGACGACTTGATCGTCTCCCGCATTCTCTGGTTGGAAGGCGCAGAGTCGCGCAATGCGAACACACGGGAGCGCTACATATACATCCACGGCACCAACGAGGAGGAACGTGTCGGCCAGACCGGCAGCCACGGTTGTGTGCGAATGCGCAACGCGGATGTGGCGGAACTTTTCGACGCGGCACCACTTGGAGCACCGGTTTGGATCGAGGAATGATATTTTGAATAGTTTTTCGATTTGGCAAACGTCCTGCCCCGCGCTATTGACGCAACCAAAGCTCTGCACGGCAATCCTGCCGCGCGGGTTGAATCCGAAACAACTGCTCAGACACCCTAACATCATGAAATCCATCATCACCATCACGCTCGCCGTGGCCGCCCTCGCGCTTGCCGCTTGTGCCTCCAAGCACACAAACACGCCACCACCACCCGTCGACATGGGCCACCACAGCGGCAAGTAAGCCTCTGATTGAATTGATTTAGGGCGCGCCGTCTTATGATGGTTGCGCCCTTTTTCGTTGAATCACCTGCCTCTAAATGGCTTGTCATGCGTCCGTAGATCCCCGCTACTTATCCCAACTCCAAACCTGTTCCAATCATGACTCGTATCCTGAATCTTATCCTCGCCGTCGTCATTCTCTGCCTCTCCAGCCTCTGCGCTTTCGCTGCCGATGCTCCGCGCGCTGAGCCGGTCCTTCGCAAAGTGCCATCTTTGGATGGTGGCGCTGACATTCTCTGTTTGGTCTATGCACCGCAGCCCGTGCCCGCAGGCAAGACTGGTCTCGTGGTTCATCTCTATGGTGCCGGTGGTTCGGGCAAGCCAAATGGATTCAACATCGGGCGGCCCCCGTATGACGAGATTCGACGACTGCTGGCAGCGCGTGGCTATTGGCTGGTGGTGCCGACGCTGGGGCCATCGCATTGGATGAACGACGCGGCTTGCAAGCAGGTGGACGCCGTCATTGCTGACATGGTGCAGCACGAAAACGTGGACACCACCCGCGTGCATTTGTTCGGCACCAGCATGGGAGGCGGCGGCAGCCTGATCTACACCATGCGCCGACCAAACACGATCAAGTCGCTCGTTGCCGTCTTCCCGATGACTGACTTCACGCAGTGGTTGGAGGAGATCCCACGCTCTCGGGCAACCGTTGAGAGCGCCCATGCGATCACTCCTGAACATCGTGGGGCAGCGCTGCAAGCCATCTCTCCCATGCAGCATCCCGAGGCATTCAAGACAACGCCGGTCTTCCTTCTGCACGGCGACAAGGACAAAACCGTGCCACCGCATCACAGCCGCGACTTCGCTGCGCTGCTGAAGGAACGGGGATTCGAAGTCACCTTCCAGGAGGTTGCCGGTGAAACGCATCGTGATGAGATCGCGCAGCCATTCCAGCAGCAGCTCGCTGACTTCCTAACCCAAGAAAGGAAGGGCAAACAGCAATAGATTTCCGCACCACCATCCCTCCGCGCCGGAGCTGCTGCCGTGGACATCACGCCCAAACAGTTCCCGCTGGTCACACCCCCCTCGCACCCCGTCTCCGATGCGCGCCCTGGGCCACTCCGGCCCGGCACCCACGAAAGCAATTTCCTAGTGTTCTGTCGCAGAAATGTCTAGACAATAGATATTTTCCTGCCATGGTCCGGCATGAATCTAAAAACCACTGGCGTCACCCTGTCGAGCGAACAGCGGAAAC
>VFKE01000044.1 GCA_009885695.1 Verrucomicrobiota bacterium
AATCATCCGTCTGCGTATAGCAGCCAACTACTGACTGGAGAGCCGGATGAGGGAGACCCGCCCGTCCGGTTCGGTGGGAGGGGTGGCGCAACTCAATGCGCCGTCCCTACCTCAACCCTCGTCAGCTTCTGGCACTCAATGGCGAGAGACAATGGCGGCTTATTTATAGCGCCCCCACTTGCTGACTCCGTTCATGCGTAAGCCCTAGTCAGGCTATGGATGACTGTGATCATGATTGACATTTTCAGCGCATCCTGCGAGCCTGCCCTCATGAACACTCGCCGCCGTTTTCTTCATCGCAGTGCCGCCGCAGCCGTCGGCGCGCTTGGTTATTCCGCCCTTCCGGGAGCGGCTGGAGCTGCAAGTGCCGACAGCATTTCCTTCGGACTCTGCACCTACATGTGGGGATCGGAATGGGACGTGCCGACGATCATTGCCAATTTGACCAAGCTGCATATCCATGGTGTGGAATTGCGCGTGAAGCAGGCTCACATGGTCGAGACGTCGCTCAATCCCGGGCAGCGCGCGAAGGTGCGGGCGCAGTTTGAAGAAGGTGGAATCAAAGTCGTGGGCATCGGCACCAATGCGGAGTTTGATTCGCCTGATCCGGCAAAGCTGATTGCAAACATCGATCTGGCGAAGCAATACATCAGGCTCAGCCACGACATTGGCGGCAGCGGAATAAAGGTGAAGCCCAACTACTTTCATGACAAGAAGGAAGGCGTTCCGCGAGAGAAGACCTTGGAGCAGATCGGAAAGTCACTTGCCGAAATCGGGGGTTTCGCATTGGGTTTTGACCAGGAAATCCGGCTCGAGGTTCACGGCGATGTGACCGCACTCGCGGACATTCGCAAGATCATGGAAGTCGCGAAGTCCGACAATGTGCGGGTTTGCTGGAATTCGAACCCCGCCGATCTGGAGGGCGACGGCATCGAGAAGAACTTTGCCATGGTGAGGGACTATCTTGGCCATACCACGCACGTTCATGAACTCGGTGGAGATGGAAAGAACAGCGGTGGTGAGCCATATCCATATGACAAGCTGGCGAAACTCCTGGTAGACGCTGACTACGACGGCTGGGTGCTCATGGAAGCTTCCTCCAAGCCTGAGGACAAAGTCAAGGCTCTGGGTGAACAGAAGGCATTGTGGGAGAAGTTGCTGGCTGCGGCAAGAAAGGCTTGATATTTTGTGCGCAGATTATCGTCAAGGTTTGTTCGGCCAGTGGAAGTGATTCGATTCATGATTTCTCCTGCAATGAGGCGGGCATTTGACCCCGAAGGCCAAACGTCCTAGGTTTCCGTCATCTGTTTATTAAATTCATGTGCGGCATTGTAGGATATATCGGTAAACGGCAGGCGAGCCCCATTCTTCTGGATGGATTGCGACGGCTGGAATATCGCGGCTACGACTCAGCGGGGATGGCGCTGAACTCGGGAGGTTCCTTGCAAATTCTTCGTCGCGCGGGGCGCATCGAAAATCTGAGGCAACTGGTGGCTGAGGTGCAGCCGCTGAGCGACACGGGAATCAGTCACACGCGGTGGGCAACGCACGGCGCGCCCACGGATGAGAACGCGCACCCGCATCGCGACCAGTCGGGCAATCTGGCGCTGGTTCACAATGGCGTCATTGAGAACTACATCACCCTGCGTGACGGATTGAAGGCGGAGGGGCACACTTTTACCTCTGAAACGGATACGGAGGTGTTGGCTCACCTCGTTGGGTACTATTATGATTTGTCAGACGAGAAGGATGCCGCGCTGCGGCTTTCGTCGGCCGTGCAGCGCGCTCTGTCACGCGTCAAGGGGACCTATGGTATCGCGGTGATGCACGTGGATGCGCCGGACGTAATCGTTGGCGCGCGCCTGGGAAGTCCACTCGTGGTCGGCCTCGGCGAGGGTGAACATTTTCTCGCGAGTGATGTGTCAGCGATTGTGGCGCACACACGTGATGTGATATATCTGAACGATTACGACATGGTCACGCTGCGGCGCGACGGTTTCGAGGTGAAATCGCTCGAAGGCGGCAGCGCGCAGGTGCAGGTGAGTCACGTGGACTTTGACGTGGCCG
This sequence comes from Verrucomicrobiota bacterium, assembly GCA_009885695.1. GTDB lineage: Bacteria > Verrucomicrobiota > Verrucomicrobiia > Verrucomicrobiales > Verrucomicrobiaceae > VFKE01. The sequence goes on from VFKE01000044.1 coordinate 2,068, forward strand.
AGGCGGAGAAGGGGGACTTCCCGCACTACATGCTCAAGGAGATTTATGAGCAACCGGCCTCGCTGCGCAACGCCATGCGCGGGCGTCTGTCACGCGAGGAGGCCACGGCGGTTCTCGGCGGCCTGCAGATGACTCCACGCGAGCTCAGGGATGTTGAGCGCATCATCTTCAGCGGCTGCGGCACGGCGTATCATGCGGGCATGGTCGGCGAGTATCTCATGGAGTCGCTCGCTCGCATTCCGACCGAGGTTGAAATTGCCAGTGAGTTTCGCTACCGGAATGTCCCTACGGACAAAAACACGCTGCAGTTCGTCATCAGTCAGAGCGGTGAGACCATCGACACCCTGGCCGCGTTGCGCGAGGCCAAGCGCAAGGGCCTGCGAGTTCTCGGCCTGGTCAACAATGTGGCCAGCACCATCGCGCGTGAGACTGACGGTGGAATTTACATTCACGCCGGTCCCGAGATCGGCGTGGCGGCGACCAAGAGCTTTACCTCGCAGGTGGCGGTGCTCACGCTGTTGAGCCTGCTGTTCGGCCGCATCCGGCATCTTTCCACCACGGATGGCCTGGAGATGATTGATGAACTTGAGGCATTGCCGGACAAAATCACATCCATACTCAATCAGACGGATCACATCCGCGAGATTGCAAAAAAATATGCGCACGTCGAGGGCATGCTTTTCCTGGGGCGCCAGGCAAACTATCCGGTCGCCATGGAAGGCGCACTCAAGATGAAAGAGATCAGCTATATCTACGCGAGCGGTCACCCGAGCGCGGAGTTGAAGCACGGTATCATCGCGCTGGTGAAGCCCGAACTGCCGAGTGTTTTCATCGCACCCGATGACGCAGTCTTCGACAAGAACGTCAGCAACATCGAGGAAGTCAAGGCGCGCAAGGGACCGGTGATCGCCGTTACGACGGAAGGGCAGACAAAACTTGAACGAATCGCCGATGATGTCATCTACATACCATCGTGCCCGTCTATTCTCAGCCCTTTGCTCACTGTGATCCCGTTGCAATTACTGGCCTATCATCTGGCCGTGGAACGCGGCTGCGATGTGGACAAGCCGCGCAACCTCGCCAAGAGCGTAACCGTCGAGTGATGCGCGGACTCATCCAGGCGGCTGTTATCGCGCTGGCGTTGTGCGGTAATCAGACGATCGCGCAGGAATCGCAGGCTCTCTCTGGCCCCAACCTGGCCCTGACACCCGGGGATTTCCTCGACAATGTGGGCAAGAAGGCCAAGGCGCGATGGCGGCAACTCTATCGTGAGGCTCCGCCGGCGACTCCGTCTGATCGGTTGCGTGTGGCATTCATGCTCGGCGCTCTGGTGGGTGATTCGTATCTTGCCCAGAAGGCGGGCGACAGCCAGCAGTTCAAGAATACGAATCAAGACCTGATCAACTATTGCCGCGTGCTCGGGATGGGAGAAAAGGTGACGCCCGGGTTTCTTGCTGCGGCCAAGGTGGCTGAACGGGAGGACTGGCCTGCAGTCCGACAGCTTGTCTCCGAATCGCAGGCGTTAATCGAGAACCTTCTCAACGAGCAGCGCGATGAGGATCTCGCGGCTCTGGTCGAGCTTGGCATGTGGATGCGGCTTTTTGAAATTACGACCGTCATCATCACGAATGACGATGAGTTTGCTAACAAAAACCTCTGCATTGGTTCCGTGCCCCTGCTCAACAGCCTCAAGGCGCGCTATGACAGGCTTGGCGAAGCCACGCGCGAAAGTGTTACCATCTCAAAACTAGGGGCTGTGCTCGAAATCCTGCAACGTCACTGGGCGAACTCGGATGGCCATCCCAGTGCGGAATTGGTGGGCATGACTTCGGAGAAGCTCGCCTTCTTGATGAACCGCCTTACGCAGAAGTGAGTGGCTTTGTCATGAGGTAGTCGTCCATGACGAAGCCTTCGCCGATGACGGTGCGCACTTCCGATTCAAAATGAAATCCGGCCCGCACATAGGAGCGGATCGCGCGTGAGTTCAGCCGGTTCACGCGCAGGTTGATGCGGGATAGCCCATGCGCGCGGGCCGCATCCTCCACCCAATGCAAGGTCTGCGCGCCGATACCATGCCCATGGCGTTGCGGCAGCAGATAGAGTTTGTGCAGGAATGCGCAATTCGTGGCGGCGAGCGCTTCCCACGCGACGTAGCCGATGTTTTCCGATCCTTCGCGAATCAGCGCGTATTGCACCCCGCGCGTCGTGATGTCTTCTTTCAGGGCCTGGGGTGAGTAACTCTTGCCCAACATGTAATCGATCTGTGCCGTGCTGATGATGGAAGGATAAACCTCGGGCCAAATCGCATGGGCCAGCCGGGATAATTCCTCGATGTCAGCCACGCCAGCCGGTACGATCCTGATTTTTCCCGCCGACGGGACAGGATGTTTCACGGCCCATGCTAATGCGGACTCCCATGCCTCTCGATCATCAGCAGGGCTGAGGCGGGCGAGATTATGCGCGATATCTGTGCGGCGCGGCTTGATCAGGAGTTCCTTTCGCACCTGCTCGAGGTCCGGTGCAAATTCCGTTTCGTTGAGAAGCTGCTTGGCCAGATACCAGCAAGCCCACGCCCGCCAGGTGCGGAGTTCTTTGTGCGGGTCCACCATGCGAGTGGCCAGATGCTGGAAGTGCCGGCGCGGGTTTCCGATGAAGCGACCATTCGGGCGGCGTTGCAAAATCCACGCTACCGCATGGTAAGGTTTCACATCACCGTTTAACTGAACATCGGGAAAGTTACACGAGAGGGCGCGGTTGATCAGCAGCAGCGCCTTGGCTGGAAAGCCGGCAAGCCAGAGTGACTGTGCGTATTTCAGCGCGGTATCGTAGAAAATCTTGCTCCGATCCGCGCCGAGCGCGTGGATATCATCGTGGGTAAACACGCGATCCTGTGGCAGAAGAAAGGGGCAGGGGGAGAGCATCCAATTAATCAAGGATGAAGGATGTTTTGATTCTTAGCCTGGCTATCCTCCCTGCACGGGCGGCATGATGGCAACCTCCGCTCCAGCGTGCAGGCGGGCATCGCGTTTCACGTAGGTCTGATCGACCGCAACTAGCAGGCTTGTTTCCCAGTCCTTCAACTTCGGCCATCGCAATATCAATTGGTCGAGGATGTCACTCACCCGCGCGTCCGCTTTTGTTTCTAAATCAACTTCATCGCTGCCGGTCACATCGCGCAGCACGGAGAAGAACAACACCCGCACATTCATGACTGGGGCAGACGGCCGGGGTTGAGAATGCCGATGCAGGGAAGATTGCGGTAGTGACCCTGATAGTCCATGCCGTAGCCTACCACGAATTCATCTTCAATCTCGAAGCCCACGTAATCCACCGGCACCTCCCGCTCGCGCTGGCGGCGTTTGCTCAGGAGCACCGCCACCCGCAGCGTATCCGGCTTGCACTCCGCCAGGATGCGCTCGCGCACCGTGGCCAGCGTCAGGCCGGTATCGAGGATGTCGTCGATCAGCAGCACATGGCGCGTCGTGAGGTCAAAGGGCAGCGTCTGCGCCATCTGCACGCGGCCGGTGGAATTTGTTCCGCCATGGTAGCTGCTGACGGTCAGCGTATGCAGACGCACCGGCAAATCGATGGAACGCAACAAATCCGCGACGAAGAATAGCGCGCCATCCATCAGCGTCACCACGCTCAATTCGCCGCCGGCAAAGTCACGCTCGATTTCGCGCGCCATGTCCGCCACCCGACGCTGGATCGTTTCCGCGTTCAGCAGAACCCGGTCAAGGCTGGAAAGAACACCTGCAACTGCTTTGCTCATGTGGTAAATAGCATGGATGTCCGTCTTCTATCCATCAACCCCGCCTTCTGGCAAACCGAATCTCGCCGACCTGCGCTTGAATTACGAAAAGGGTGCGCTGGACGAGGCGACGCTGCCAGCGGATCCCTTCGTGCTGTTCAAGCTGTGGCTGGATGATGCCATGGCGGCCGGCGTGGCGGAGCCGAACGCCATGACGCTGGCGACCGTGTCGGTGGACGGCCAGCCATCCTCGCGCACGGTGCTGCTGAAAGGCTTTGATGCCCGTGGCTTCTCCTTCTTCACGAACTACCAGAGTCGCAAGGGGCGCGAACTCGCGGTCAATCCGAAAGCCGCGCTCACGATCTTGTGGAAGGAGCGTGAGCGCCAGATTTGCCTGCGTGGCACCGTGAGTCTGCTGAGTCGCGAGGAATCCGATGCGTATTTTCAAAGCCGCCCTTATGGCAGCCAGATCGGCGCATGGGCCAGCGAACAGAGCGAGTGCATTCCGGATCGGGCCTGGTTGGAAAGTCGCGAGCGGGAATTGATGGCGAAACATCCAGAGGGCAAAGTTCCTCTCCCGCCGAACTGGGGCGGTTATATGCTCTCGCCCGATGAGATGGAATTCTGGCAAGGGCGGCCGAGCCGATTGCATGATCGGATACATTTTGAGCGTCGTGGAGATGGATGGCAGCACTGTCGCTTGAGTCCCTGAACCTTTTTATTATGAACACCCCCGCCTGGCTCAGCGCATTCATCTTGCTGCTGCTGGTGCTTGATCCCATCGGGAACGTGCCAGTGATGATGGCGTTGATGCGCAACGTGGATCCCGCACGGCGATCACGCGTAATTCTCCGGGAGTGTGTGATTGCCTTGTTGTTGCTGCTGCTTTTTCTCGGAATGGGCGCAAAGGTTCTGCAACTGCTCGGCCTGTCGCAAAGTTCCGTGGGCATCGCGGGTGGAATCATTTTGTTCCTCATCGCACTGCGGATGGTTTTTGAATCATCGGAGAATGTGTTTGGTGGACTGCCGCAGGGTGAACCCTTCATCGTGCCCATTGCCGTGCCCTTTCTCGCAGGGCCATCGGCGCTGGGCACGGTGATCTTGCTGGGCACCAAGGAATCCCTCAGCCCCATGCACGCCGGGTTGGCTCTGGTGCTGGCGATGGGTGTGACTGCGGTGGTGCTGCTGGCTGGGCAGAAAATCGTGAAACTGGTGGGCGAGCGTGGGGTGGACGCACTGCAGCGGCTCATGGGCCTGCTGCTGACGGCGATTGCCGTGGAGATGTTTTTGAACGGGTTGATGCAGTTTCTGCATGCGGCGAAATGATCATCATCCGCGAATCAGGCTGCCATCAGAGCATTTTCAAAAATGACGCAGCCGCATCTCGCAAGAGTGCGGGAAGAAACCACGGCAGCCAGCGAAGCATGCCTATTCCCCGCGTTCTTACGAACGCGGCTACGAAATTATTTAAACCGCTCCAGCCAAGTTTTTGATCTGGCCCCGGTTTTGAGCATCGTTCTTGCAGTGGAGTTTTCCCTTGCACAGCGACATCGGGACAGTATCCTCTGTGCTCGTTTCCTGAGTAGCTCAGCGGTAGAGCGGGTGGCTGTTAACCACCATGTCGTAGGTTCGATCCCTACCTCAGGAGCCATTTTTTTGAGCCGAGCGCCATTGGCATGTTCTGAATGGAGCGCGGACTTTTCAGCCCGCTGCGTACCCTGGAAACTTACGAGAATATTTCTCGAGGAAAACTTGGTCGCGAGCCCGATGACGCCTGAAGTTGCCGAGCGTTTTGCGCGGGCGGCTTCGTAAAGCTGCTCTTTATCGCTTTGAGACCACGGTTAGTTAAAACAGGTCTGCATATTAATTGGAAGAATCGTTTACTTGAGAGCGGATCCAGCCGTTACTGATCAGGGAGCGCACGCCTCTGATGCCTGCCCAGCAGATTCTGCACTTCGTGTTCGCGCGCCACGCGCATCCATTCAATGATGCGTGAACGCGTCCGGCCCACCGCCTAGCCAATCTGTTCGAGGGTATGGGAAACGCTGAACTAGGAGTAGAAGCGATGCCCTCGTCGCTTCTACTTGCGATCAGAGCATTTTTAAAAAAGACGTAGCCGCAGCTCGCAAGAGTGCGGGAAGAAACCACGGCAGCCAACGAAGCATGCCTATTACCCCCGTTCTCGCTTTGCGGCTGCGGGGAGAGCTTCCATATTTCCCGCGTTCTTACGAACGCGGCTACGTAATTATTTTAACCGCTCTAATCAGCGCTTCCCATGTTCCCCGCCCTTGACCAGCCGGCTTTCCAGCTTCGCTGCAAGTCCAGGTCTTCCTGGTTGAAAATGTTTTTGCCATTTAATCCCACACACCACGCAGACCCTTTTACAAGTGTTGATGCTATAAGGAGCTCTCAGATAGTGTCTGCCATTCAGACGGATTCCATTTTGGAAAGTAAACTGCGCCAGTGTCTGCCGGATAGACATGCTCGATCATCGTAAGCACCATTCGGTCCGCATACGGCAGTGCTGCCGCATAAGTTTGTGCCCCGCCGCAGCAGACGATCTCCGGCACTGCGGCGGCTTCGCCCATTGCCAAGGCCTGCGGTACTGAAGCCACCACGCACCCGATGTCCGGATGCCAGCCGCAGCTTGAACTCAGCACCAGCGGCGTATGGCTCGCATCAAACCAACCATGCATTTCGGCGAAGGTCTTCCGGCCGAGCAGCAGCCATTTGCCGCGTGTGTAACTGCGGAAGTGCGCTGCATCGCGCGGCAGTTTCCACGGGATGCCGCGAGAGTCGGCCAGCAGATGGTTCTGATCCATCGCGGCGATAAGCGTAAGCTGCGGCTTCACACACGCAATGATGTGGCACAATTCAGAAAACCACGGGCAGGCCTTCAGGCAGGATCAGCACTTGGTCGTCAAGATCGCGCAGGAGGGTGGCCCGCACCAGCCGTTCCGCCGGTTCGTGGATCGGTTCGCCGCCGAGCGGAAAAGTTCCGTAGTGCATCGGAATCATGCGCTGTGCGCCCAGCATCTCGAAGGCGTCGAGGGCTTCCTCGGGATTCATGTGAACGGGCCGTCCGCTGGGTGCATCGTAGGCTCCGATGGGCAGGAGGGCGACGTCAATGTCCGCGCGCTGGCCGATCTCTGTGAAGCCATCGAACAGAGAACTGTCGCCGCAGTGGAACACCGTGCGCTCGTCATCACGGATGAGGAAGCCGCCGAACTTGCGGAAGGTGTCGTGAATCATGCGCGCGCCCCAGTGGCGCGCTGGGGTGAGCGTGATTTCCAGATTGCGGAAATGAGTGGTCTGCCAGCTATCGAGTTCAATGATTTTGCTGAAAGCGCAGCGCTTCACGATGCTGCCGACGCCTTCGGGGACGATGATGGGCTGTCCTGCGGCAATAGCGCGGAGGCTGGGGAGGTGGAGGTGGTCGAAATGGGCGTGTGTGATGAGCACCAGATCGATGTAGGGCAGCGCTGCCGGCTTGACGCATGGATGGCAGATCCGTTTGATGGGTCCGTGCCACAAGGCCCAGTTGGGGTCCACAAGAATGTTTTGTCCGCCGATCTGGATCAAGAACCCTGCGTGTCCGAGCCAGGTCACGCCCGTTTGCTCCGGATGCATCGTGAGCAGAACGGACGATTTGCCGCCCGGCAGTCGCGGAGTGAAGATGTGCGGGATGAGTACATCGTTGAGGAAGCGCAGGTTGCGCTCCCGCCAGCCAACGGTGGGCATCAGGCCCACATGGTTCAGATCGGGTTTGCGGTCGCCGAGACGCCAGCGGCGACGTTTGCGCCCAGATTTACTGGCCTTGGGGGGCTGGCTGTCGTGTGGCGTCAATTTTTTTCTGGTGCAGGGAACATACCAAAGCGGGTGGTAAGATACGATTTGTGAGCCATTGTCGCAAGGAACAATTTCATGCCGCGTCGGCAGACCACTTGAACGATTCTCACGACATCGCCCGCCGCAAGGCAGATATGCGCCGCGAAATGCGCGCGTTGCTCGCGGATATTTCTCTGCAGCAGAAAGAGGCATGGTCGCTCAGGCTCGTGGAGTGCCTCATGTCAGCCACCAAGACCTGGACGAAGGACGTCGGCGTGGTGGCGTTGTTTGGCGGCCTTAAGACAGAACCTGCTCTGCTGCCCCTTTTGCCGTGGCTGTGGGAAAATGGGAGGCAGGCCGCATTTTTTGCCATTGAAAGTGATGGCGTGATGCATCCGTATTTGGTGCGCCACGAGGGCGAGCTGGTCGTTGGCGCTTACGGGGTTTTGATGCCGGATGTCTCAATGTGTCCACGAATTGACGTCGCTGATCTCGATGTTGTGCTGGTGCCGGGCCTGGCATTTTCTTTTTGCGACGGGTCGCGGCTTGGCCGTGGAAAGGGCTACTATGACCGCGTGCTTGCCCAACTCAGACCGGATGCCCGGGTCATCGGCGTTGGTTATTCGGTGCAGATAGCCAAATTCATTCCACGCGAGCAACATGATAAGTGTGTTCATTCGCTTGTTTCTGAGGATGGATGGCTGGATATTGAGTCTCCCGTCTAGAGCGGTTTCATGAGTGTCGTAGCCGCGTTCGTGAGAACGCGGGAAGAATGGATGCTTTTCTGGCGCGCGACTTGTCTGCCCGCACTTTCGCTTCGCGGCTGCGCAACACGAGATGCGGCTACGCTTTTGAAAAAGACTCAAGCGGGCAGTTCCATCTGAAACTCCGGCACACGCACATAGACGGCGCGTCCGCTGTCGGTCTGGCCGAAGAAGGTCCCGCTGGCGCGGCACGGCTCGCCGATCACATGATAGCTGTTGTAGCTGAAAGTCTGACCCGGTTCCAGGCGCGGCATCTGGCCGACCACGCCGTCGCCCTCGACCACGAGGGTGCCGCCGCCGGATTCGGTCACGATCCATTTCCGGCCGAGGATGGTCACGGGTTCCTCTGACTGGTTGTGAATGGAGAGGTAGTAAGCGAAGGGATACGGCTTGTCCGGCGGTGCATTCAACTGCGGGGCATAGACCACCTGGTCCACGGTGACGGACAGTCCTGGTATTTCGGCAAAACTTACCGGCATAATGTTAGAGAGTCGGGGGCACCAATGCCGGGGTCAAGCAATTTGCTCCGATTGCGGATTGCACAAACCGGCCTGTGGATTTCAAATGGGTCATGCCCACCAGCCCGCCTGTCGTGCTCACCATCGCCGGTTCCGACTGCTCATCGGGCGCGGGGATTCAGGCGGACTTGAAGACGTTCAGCGCGCTCGGGTGTTATGGACTCACGGCTCTCACCAGTGTGGTCGCCGAAATTCCAGGCGAGGTCTCGAGCATCCAGTTGCTCGATCCAAAAATCATCGCGGAGCAAATCCATGTGCTGGCTGGAGCGTTTCCAATTTCCGCAGCAAAGACCGGGATGCTCGGTGGTCGCGCGCAGATGGAGGCCGTGATCTCTGCGTGGCAATTACTACGCGCGCGCGGCGTGCTGCTGGTCATCGATCCCGTGATGGTCGCCACCAGTGGATCGCGTCTGCTTGATGAAGATGCGGTCTCGCTGCTGACGGATCAATTGTTTCCGCTGGCCATACTCATCACGCCGAACTTGGATGAGGCGAGTGTATTGCTCGGCAGCAAGATCACATCGCGTGTTGAGATGGAAGCCGCCGCGCGCGAACTAGCGCAGCGACATCGCTGCGCCGTGCTGCTGAAAGGCGGGCATCTCCCCGGCGATGACACTTCCGATCTGCTGATTCAAGATGGCGTCGCGACTTGGTTCGAGGGTCGCCGGGTTCCTGGCATCCGCACTCATGGCACAGGCTGCACCTATTCCGCTGCGATCACCGCAGGTCTCGCCAAAGGATTATCGCTGGTCGAGGCGGTGCGCATGGGGAAGCAATTCGTCCGCGCGGCCATCGCCAGTCACTTTCGCTGGGGCGAAGTGGATGCGTTGAATATTCTTGCTTCGCCTACATGACTATGAGTAACACGGTCGTCCCGACTGTGGGTGTTGCGGGTGTCACGCCCAGCAAAATATTTTTTCCACTGAGGGCGAGACGCCCTCGACACCCACAGGCCAGAGGCGCTGTGTTACTCACGCTTGGGTGGACTTTGTCCCGCGCTTCTCTATGATTCTCACTGCCAATGCTTAGAGCGTTTGTCATCATCATCTCCCTGACCGTTTTCGGACGCGCGGACGGACCGCCGTGCCTGGTCGATCAGCTTCCTCAAAGCTCGTTGCAGTCGGCGTTTCAGATCTTGCGCCGCGATTACATCCGCCGTGATGAACTGACTTTCGAGGAGCTGAACCGTGCCGCGCTTCAGGGGTTGCTGGAGCGGTTGAGCTTCAGCGCGCATCTGGTGCCACTCGGCCAGGATGCAGCGCCGTCTAAGCCTCGTGTTCATGCGGAATTTCTCTCGCCGGACATTGCGTATATCCGCCCGGAGACTTTTGGCGAAGGTGAGGCGGTGATTTTCGATAAGGAACTCGCCCGCATCGCGGAGCAGAAGGCGCGGCATCTTATCCTCGATCTGCGCGCAACGAAAGTGCCCGGCTCGTTTGATGAGGCGGCGTTGATCTTGCAGTGTTTCGTGCCTCAAGGCGAACTGATGTTCAAGCTGAAGCAGATCGGGCGCGAGGAAGCGGAGCTGTTCATTTCCCGGCGCGAACCGCTTTGGAAGGAACGCGTTGTGGTGCTGACAGATGGAGAGACTAGCAACGCCGCCGAGGCGGTGGCCGCCGGCCTCCAACACCGAAACCTGGCTTTGATCATCGGTGAACCGACGCGCGGTCAGGCGGTGCGTTACACGGAGGTCAAGCTCGATGACAAGGTCGCGCTGCGCTATGCCGATGCGGAAATGCTGCTGCCGGACGGATCCTCGATTTTCAAGAAAGGTCTTACGCCGATGATCGTGGTTAGGGCCTCATCTGATGAGAAGTGGGAGACCATTGACGGCAGTCGCGACAAGAGTCTCAAGCCCTTCGTCACCGATCGGGTGCGGTCGCGTTTCAATGAGGCCGCGCTCGTCGGCGAGAAGAATCCGGAACTGGATGACTATGTGAGCCGCGCGGCCGGAAAGCCGTTGCCGGGTGATGGAGGCCAGGTGCGTGACGTGGTGACGCAGCGGGCGCTTGATGTGCTGCTGGCCGGAGATTTTACGGCTGGTGCAAAAATAAAATGGGAAGCTGCATCTTCGGGAGCAGAGCCGGCCAGGCCGGTGGTTCCGAAAGCCGAGCCCGCGAAACCATGAGCGGTGACGTCCGCATCGAGGGCCGGGTTGTGATCCGCGAGATACTCAGCGAGCGCACGGCTCGTGCGACCTTGCCTAATGGCAAAGTGATCATCGCTTATGCGCTGAAGCTGGATCCGGTTCCGGAAATGCGCGTCGGCGAGGAGTGGACGGTGCTGATGTCGCTTTGCGATTTCAATCGCGGCAGGCTGACTCAGGCTGCGCCGCCGCCCTTGCCTTTGGCGGGTGCCAGCAGTGATTCATGAACGGTGGCCAGCGCGTAATCGCGGTTCAGCTTCGCGATCCAGCGTACGCTGATGCCTTTCGGGCAGGCGGCTTCGCATTCGTATTGATTGGTGCAGTTGCCGAAACCGGATTTGTCCATGGCCTGCACCATGCCAAGCACGCGGCGATGTTTTTCCGGCTGGCCCTGAGGCAGTGAATTGAGCTGGCCCGCTTTCGCGGAAACGAAGAGCATGGCGCTGGCATTCTTGCAGGTGGCGACACAGGCGCCGCAGCCGATGCACTCAGCCGCGTCCATCGCGGAATCGGCATCGTCTTTAGAAATGGGCAGAGCATTGGCGTCCTGGGCGGAGCCGGTGCGCACGCTGATGAATCCGCCGGCGACCATGATGCGGTCGAAAGCGCTTCGGTCCACGGCGAGATCCTTGATGACGGGAAAGGCTTTGGCGCGGAAGGGTTCGATCCAGATGGTGTCGCCGCTTTTGAAAAGGCGCATGTGGAGCTGGCACGCGGTGGTGCCACGGCGCGGACCGTGCGGGATACCGTTGATGACCATCGAGCAGGTGCCGCAGATGCCTTCGCGGCAGTCGTGGTCGAATGCAACTGGATCGCCGCCTCCGTCCATGATGCGCTGGTTCACGATGTCGAGCATTTCCAGGAAGGACGCGGTTTCTGGAATGTTATTAGCGTCGATGTCCTGGAATGTGCCTTTGGCGTTGGTGCTGGGCTGACGCCAGATTTTCAGTTTGAGGTTCAAGTTGCTGGCCATGGAGAAAAAGGTTCTTGGTTTCCTGGTTCTTCGTTCTTGGTTGGTTCAGACGTAGCTGCGGACTGCGAGATGCACTTCCTCGTAGGTGAGCGGTTCCTTGTGCAGCGTGGGTTTCGAGACGTCTCCGGTGAATTCCCAAGCGGCGACGTAGGAGTAGTTGGTGTCATCGCGCAGCGCCTCGCCGGCTTGACCGCGTTTTGCGGCCTCGTCTTCCTTCGTGTATTGATGTTCGACACGGAAATGTCCGCCGCAGCTTTCCTCACGCTGCAAGGCGTCGAGACACATCAGCTCGCCGAATTCAAGGAAGTCGGCCACGCGGCCAGCTTTTTCCAGTTCCTGATTGAAGTCAGCGCCGGAACCGGGGACGCGCACATTATTCCAGAAATCCTCCCGCAACGCTGGGAGGCGGTCTATCGCCTTCTGCAGGCCTTCGCGGCTGCGAGCCATGCCGCATTCATTCCACATCAGCAGACCGAGTTCGCGATGGTAACTATCCACGGTGCGATTGCCCTTGATGTCGATGAACTTTTTAGTGCGCCCGTTGATCTGGGCTTCGGCTTCTTTGAAGGCGGGATGGTCCGTTTTGACGGAGCCGGGCTTTTGTGACGCGAGATAATTGGCGATGGTCGTGGGAATCACGAAGTAACCGTCGGCCAGTCCCTGCATCAACGCGGAGGCGCCGAGACGGTTGGCCCCGTGGTCGGAGAAGTTCGCCTCGCCCAGCACATGGAGGCCGGGGACGTTGCTCATCAGATTGTAGTCCACCCAGAGGCCGCCCATGGTGTAGTGCACGGCGGGGTAGATGCGCATCGGTTGCTCGTAGCCGTTCTCGCCGGTGATGCATTCATACATGTCGAAGAGGTTACCGTATTTTTCGGCGACCACTGCTTTCCCCAGTTTGCGGAGTTCCGGTTCAGAAATGTTTTTGTCAGCCGCCTGGTCATGTCCGTAGCGCAGGATGGCATCGGCGAAATCGAGATAAACGCCCAGACCGCCGGGGCCGACACCACGGCCTTCGTCGCAGGCTTCCTTCGCCGAGCGACTGGAGATGTCGCGCGGCGCGAGGTTGCCGTAGCTGGGATATTTGCGCTCCAGATAATAATCGCGCGCGTCCTCGGGAATCTGCGCGGGCGGTTTGCCGCAGTCGTCTTTTTTCTTCGGCACCCAGACGCGGCCGTCGTTGCGGAGGGACTCGGACATGAGCGTCAGTTTGCTCTGGTAATCGCCACTGACCGGGATGCAGGTCGGATGAATTTGTGTGTAACAGGGGTTGGCGAACAATGCGCCCTTGCGATGTGCGCGCCAGATGGCGGTGGTGTTGCAGCCCTTGGCGTTGGTGGAAAGATAGAAGACGTTTCCGTAGCCGCCGGTGCAGAGCAGGACAGTGTCGCCCGCGTGGCTGCTGATTTTTCCGGTGACCAGATCGCGCACCACGATGCCCTTCGCCTGGCCATCGACGAGGACGAGATCGAGCATTTCGGTGCGTGAGAACATCTGCACGCCGCCGCGGGCGATTTCCTTGCTCAAGGCCGAATACGCGCCGAGGAGGAGCTGCTGTCCCGTCTGACCGCGCGCATAAAAGGTGCGGCTGACTTGAGCGCCACCGAAGGAACGATTGGCGAGCAGTCCGCCGTATTCTCGCGCCAGCGGCACGCCCTGAGCGACGCATTGGTCGATGATGTTCGCGCTGACTTCGGCGAGGCGGTAGACATTGGCCTCACGCGCCCGGAAGTCCCCGCCCTTGATGGTGTCATAGAAGAGGCGGTAGGTCGAGTCGCCGTCGTTCTGGTAGTTCTTCGCGGCGTTGATGCCGCCCTGGGCGGCGATACTGTGCGCCCGGCGCGGGCTGTCCTGAAAGCAGAAGCATTTTACGTTGTAACCAAGTTCCGAGAGCGTGGCTGCGGCTGATGAACCTGCGAGGCCGCTGCCGACGACGATCACGGTGTATTTGCGTTTGTTCGCGGGATTGATCAGCTTGGAGTCCTGCTTGTGATTCGACCACTTTTGCGAGAGCGGGCCGGATGGGATGTGGGCTTCGAGGGACATCTGTGAATGACGAATGAGTAATGACGAATGACGAAAGCTCAGCGTCCGTAGTGGAAGACGTAAATGGCGATGGGAATGGAACAGTTGCCGATCAAAATAAGCGCGGCGTAAGCGCTGCCGATTTTTTCGTAGATCGGTCGGGTTCGTTCCGTGGCCAGGCCGAGAGTTTGAAACATGCTGCTGACGCCGTGACCGAGATGCGAGCAGAGCAGCAGCATGGCGATGATGTAAAAGATGGAAGCGGGCAGCCAGGAAAAGCCAGCGATGACCATCTTATAGACGTCATGAACATTTTCGCCGTGGAGGATGACTTGGTAAGTGCCGTAGTTGTTTCCGGCATGAACCGTGAAATGCAGCAGATGGTAGATGATGAACGCCAGGATGGTCAGTCCGCTGAGGATCATGATGCGCGAAGATTTGCTGGCCTGAAGGGTCGCGTTATATCCGTAACGCTCAGTCCGGGCGGCTCGATTTTCCCTCGTGAGTTGAATGGTCAGCACGATGTGAACGACCACGCTGACCAGCAGTCCGATGCGGGCGATCCAGACGCCGCCGCCATGCAACATGGTTTGGAGGAAGTGACCGTATTCGTTGATAGCGTCCGGCCCGGCAAAGATGAGCAGGTTTCCGATCATGTGGCCCAGCAAGAAGAGCACCAGAACAGCACCCGTCAGGGCGACAAGCAGTTTTTTGCCAATGGAAGAGCCAAGGAATGTGGAGAAAGACTTAAGCAGTGCGCTCATAAAAACGGAATGTCACCATTGCGATACGGCGGCAAAAGGCAAGGGGAGGCGGGAAAAATCTCGATATTTACTCGGGCGAAAGCAGCGGGTGGATTGCGTCCCGTCAATAAATGCGCTTGTATGCGCGCATGTTGCGCAATTCTGGCATCCGCCTTTTACTTCTCCTTGCTGTTCTGCTGGCAGGCTGCGATTCCGGGGAGCCGGGTCGATTGTCGCTCGACGATTACGAAGGTGCCGAAGGCGAGGCTTTGGTGCGGCATCTTATTTTCCAACTGCCGCCGCTGGATCCTGCGGTGCCCAAAACTTACTGCGTGGTGAAAGGGACGAGGCTGGCGAGCACCAGCACGAAATTCGTGGAGCGCATGGGCGACCTCAAAATTCGCTTTGTCAGTGGTGAAGTTCTGGTCATGCGCGATCCCGACAAGATGATCGTTGATTCCAGCAGCAATTTGCCGCCGGTGACGTTGCAAATATCCGAGATCAAACGCACGGGCGAGCACAGCCGTGAGACCATCGGAG
Organism: Verrucomicrobiota bacterium; assembly: GCA_009885695.1. Taxonomy (GTDB): domain Bacteria; phylum Verrucomicrobiota; class Verrucomicrobiia; order Verrucomicrobiales; family Verrucomicrobiaceae; genus VFKE01. Next base: position 17,356 of record VFKE01000044.1, read on the forward strand.
GCTGGGCTTATAAGAAGACGTTCGAGCGGCGCAAATACAAGCTGCAAGACGATGGCCAGGGCTGGGTAGTCACTTCTGGCGAGCGCATCGAGGGAAACTATGAACCGGCGAAATAGCCGTTCCTGGAGGTAATTGACACTACTTCCAAAGTATCCGTCCAAAACGAGTTACATGCTGCAATAGTTTTTCGCTTCATCTTCCCGGATCCGCCATGAAATATTCGCTCATTTCCTGCATCCTTGTCTGTCTTGGCGCTCTCACTCTGACCGCCCATGCTGACGATTGGCCGCGCTTTCGCGGGCCGAACGGTTCCGGGGTAAGCAACGTCTCAAATTTGCCGGACAGGATCGATGATTCCAACACCATCTGGAAAGTTGAAGTGGGAACAGGCTGGTCATCGCCCGTGCTTTTCGGAAGTATAATCGTCCTCACCAGTGAGACCGGGGCCGGCAAGCGGGCGGTGATTTGTCTCAACACCGCGAGCGGCAAGGAACTCTGGCGTCACGAGGAGACCTTCATCGAGCACAAGAAGCACAACTTTAACAGCTTCGCGAGCAGCACGCCCTTCATTGATGCCGGGCGCATTTACGTGAGCTGGAGCAACGGTGCCGCGATCCAGGCTCTGGCGCTTGATCACAGTGGCAAGGTGCTCTGGCGCAATGATCGCGTCGCCGATTACATCCATGAGCACGGCACCGGCGTTTCAGCAGTCGTTGTTGATGACATCATGATTGTGCGCAGCGAGTTTGATGCGGAAAAGGATGGAAGAGATCTCACGACTTCGCCCGGGCAGAAGGAATGGAAGAGCGGCATTGTCGGCCTCGATGCCGCGACGGGCAGGCAGGTCTGGAAACGCGACATCCCGAACTGTCTGAACACTTATTCCACGCCTGTGGTGCGCGATTTGAAGGACGGCAAGCGTGAGTTCATCTGCGCGAACACCAGCAGCGGCGTGATGGGGATCGATGCGAGAACCGGTCACATGAACTGGCAGCATAACCCGGGATACAGCCTGCGCAGCCTTGGTTCAGGCGTGCTGAGCGATGACTTTTACTTTTGCACCTTTGGCACCGGCGGAGGGGTGAAGGAGGTCGCCGCGCTGAATCTCAAATCCGGCAGACCGGTGCCCGTGAAGTTCGATATCCCCAAGGGTCTGCCCTATGTGCCGTCTCCACTGGTCATCGGCGACCTGATGTATCTTCTCGGCGACGGCGGCATTCTGCGCTGCGTGGAGTTTAAGACCGGCAAGGTCATTTATGAGGAGCGCATCAACGGCAGCAGCGGCAGCAGCAAATTCTTCAGCAGTCCCGTCGCCGCGGACGGAAAAATATTCTGCGGCAGCCAGATGGGCGACCTCATCATCGTGAAAGCTGGACCCAAATTCGAGCAACTCTCCGCGAGCAGGCTGGATTCGCCGATCAACGCCACGCCTGCGATTGCGAACAACCGGTTGTATGTTCGCACGGAGAAGTCGCTTTATTGCATGGGTGCGAAGGGTCAGATTCCTTGAAAGGAGGAGCGCGAGCATGGCGAAACCTGCTTGCCAAACACACTTGCGAGGCCGCAATCAGCATAATTGGCGAGTGGTCTATCGACACGCTCGCGCTCCTTCATTTTTTAGGGCGGTTTAAATAATTTCGCAGCCCTTCTCAGCCGCGTTCGTAGCCGCGTTCGTAAGAACGCGGGAAATAGGCATGCTTCGTGGCTGCCGTGGCTTCTTCCCGCACTCTTACGAGATGCGGCTACGTCTTTTTTAAAAATGCTCTAGAACGGTATAAATAATTACTCAGCCGCGTTCGTAAGAACGCGGGCAATATGGAAGCTCTCCCCGCCGCCGCGAAGCGAAAACGCGGGAAATAGGCATGCTTCGTGGCTGCCGTGGCTTCTTCCCGCACTCTTGCGAGACGCGGCTACGTTTTTTTTAAAAATGCACTAGAGCATCGCGCAGAATTCCGCTTCGCTGATGACCTTCACGCCGAGTTTCACGGCCTTGTCGAGCTTGCTGCCGGCTTCTTCGCCTGCGAGCAGATAGGTTGTCTTGCCGCTGACGCTGCCGGAAACTTTCCCGCCATTAGCGCGAATGAGGTCGGCGATTTCCTCGCGAGACTGGCTCAGTGAGCCAGTGATGACCCAGGTGGTGCCGGCCAGATTGTCTGACGCCTGTTTGATCTTTGGATTTGAGAACTGCACGCCAGTAGCTCGCAGCCGTCCCAACAGCGCTTGATTTCGTCCCTCGCGGAACCAGTCGTGAATGCTCTGAGCCACGATGCCGCCGACATCCTGTACTTTGAGAAGTTCTTCCACGGTGGCACCGGCGAGCGTATCGACCGAGCCATAATACTCCATCAGCGATCGGGCTGACGATACGCCTACATGCAGAATTCCGAGTCCAAAGATGAGCCGCCAGGGTGCTTGCTTCTTGCTCTCCTGAATGCCAGCCAGCAGGTTCTCAATGCTCTTGGCACCCTGTCGTTCCAGTTGTGCGAGCGACAGCTCATTCAAGTCATATAAATCCGCCGGGTCGCGCACCAGTTTAGCATCAACGAGCTGGGCGACGACCTGCTCGCCAAGGCCGCGAATGTCCATGGCACCGCGATGAGTGAAATGTTCGATGCGCCGTTTCACCTGCTCTGGGCAGTCATGATTGGAACAGCGGATGGCCACCTGACTTTCGTCATTCACCACGACCGCCTGGCACACGGGGCAATGCGACGGGGTCGGCACGTGTTTCTCGTCACCGGTGCGTTTTGCGAGATTGACGCTGACGACGGCGGGAATGACCTCGCCAGCTTTTTCGATGGTGACGAAGTCGCCCACGCGGATGTCTTTGCGCTCGATCTCTTCAAAGTTGTGCAGCGTGGCGTTGCTTACGGTGCTGCCACTGAGCAAGACGGGTTCCAATCGTGCGACAGGTGTCAGCGCGCCGGTGCGACCAACTTGAATATCCACGGCAAGCAGGCGCGTCTCCGCCTGTTCTGCCTGATATTTGTAGGCAATGGCCCAGCGCGGGGCCTTGCTCGTGGCCCCGAGATCGCGCTGCTCGGAGAAGGCATCCACCTTGATCACCGCTCCGTCGGTCTCGTAGGCAAGATTTTTTCGCTTTTCATCGAGTTCACGAATGGCGGTAATAATTTTCTCATCCGTATCGCAGTGCCAGACGAGTTCCGCCTTGGGCAGACCTGCGTTCTTCAGCAGCGTGATGATGTCGCTTTGCGATTCCAGCCTGGCAGCGCCGCCATCACCGAGACCGTAGAAAATAACTTTGAGCGGGCGTTTGGCGACTTCACGCGGATCGAGCTGCTTGAGCGAGCCAGCGGTGGAATTGCGAGGATTGGCGAAGCGAGCTTCGCCGGCTTCTTCGCGCTCGTCGTTCATCTTATCGAAGTCCTTGCGGTTCATATAGACTTCGCCGCGCACTTCGAAGGTTTGCGGAACGCTGGCTGGCAGACGCAGCGGGAGAGATCGGATGGTCTTGATGTTTTGCGTGATGTCGTCGCCAGTGCGGCCATCGCCTCGGGTGGCGGCGTATTTCAGCAAGCCGTCCTCGTAGCGCACAGCCACAGCGACGCCATCCACCTTGGGTTCGATGATGCAGCGGATGTTTTCTTTGCCCAGGCCCTTCTTCAATCGCGCGTAGAATTCGCGCAGTTCATTTTCGGAGTAGGTGTTGTCCAGGCTCATCATCGGCACGCGGTGCGTGATCTGCGTGAAGCCTTCGAGCGGCTTGCCTCCGACGCGCTGGGTGGGCGAGTCCGGCGTGATCAGATCCGGATGCGTGGCTTCAATCCCCTGCAACTCTCGCAGCAGCGCATCGAAGTCGCGGTCGCTGATCTCGGGTCGCGCGTGTTGATAATAGAGCGCGTTGTGGCGCTCGATTTCTTCGCGCAATCGCGCGGCGCGCTGTTTGGCTTGGCCAGGGTCCATGCGGACAGGATTAACAAGATTTATCAGGATTCACAAGAGAGTCCTGGTTTGAAAACGCGAAGCAGGCAGTTGCCGCCCAGTGCACCGAGCAATCCTCCCAGGCTGTCGGCCATCCAGTCGTAGGGATCGTTGCCGCTGCGATTGGGCGTGAATGTCTGGTGCCATTCATCGAAAGCGCCGACCGCCGAGCAAAATACGATGGTGATGAGGGATGTCGCCAGCAAGCCCAGCGCGGGCTTTTTGAGCCGCAGTCCGACGAAAAGCAGAATGCCGCCGAGCATGAAGTAGGCAGCGTGAAGGACCTTGTCCTTGTTGTGGAACTGAGGGCCCGGAGGGTGCAATCGCGACTGGGAGGAGAACAAGAACAGAACGGCAAACCAGACGGCGAAAAGGCTGAACCAAAAGCGGGGACGGACGGGCATGGAAGGATGGAGGCAGAGCCGTCCGTGCTAGTCTTTCATTTCACTTTCCATGCGCTCGCTGAGCCATTGCTTGATCATACTCTGGTAGTTCAGGAAGCGGCGGCGTGCGACGCGCTTGATGCGGCTGAGCATGCGCGGGTCGAAGCGCAGTGTGATGGTGGTGGATTCGCGCACATTGGGATGGTGCAGCGATGTTTGCATGAGGCGCCCGTGGATCTGATGCGTCGCCCAGTAAACGGCTTCTTCCTTCTCGCTTCCGAATGGCGGCAGGTCTGTCCAGGCGTGGATGTATTTCATGCTGGTCATGCGGTGGACAGATGCTGTTTATATTTCCTCGGATCTCTTGCGATCGTAAAAGTGCTCCTCCTCGGGCGTCATCAGGCGGGCGTAGATCACGCGGTATTTCTTTCCGTCTGTCCAGAAGACGGAAAAAATTCCGTGGTCGGAGAGTGATTTGCCGAGTGAATAATATCGCGCCGAGTGTCGGCTGGAACTTTCCCCGTCGGGCAGGAACTTGAGGGCGAAGGGATCTTCAAATGACTCTTCAATATCCTTCGGCGGAAGCACCGAAAGATCAAAGGGAACATCTATCCAGTCAAAGTCCATGCTGATCGCAGTCGGGTTGGATTAAAATGAAATGCAATAAATCAGCCTATTCGTTGCGCTGGAGCAATTCAACCTCATATCCTTCCGGTGCATCAATAAAAGCAAACCAGCCGCTGGCGCTTTCCGTGGGGCCGTCGGACAGCGGGAAGCCTTTTGCAGCGGCTTGTTTGGCGAAAGCCTGGATGTCATCCACCTCAAAGGCGAGGTGGGTCAGGTCCGGCCCGATGATGACCGGACCGCTGGCTGGGTAGCAGCAGATTTCGATGAGTTCCTCGCTTTGAGGCGCCTTGAGGAAGACAAGTTCCGAGCCGCGAGGAGATTTGTGACGGCGAACCTCGGTGAGGCCCAGCACGTCTTTGTAGAAGGAGACCGATTTTTCGAGATCGGCTACGCGGTAACGGGTGTGATGGAGTTTCTTGACCATGTCAAAATGCGCGCTTCCAGTGGCGGCTGCCTTCAGCGTAAGCTGAATGCGTTCCGCAGCAAGCGCGGAAGTAAGCACCCTTCGACAAAACCAACACAACCGTCAGCCATGTATTTTTTAGGCATCGACAGCGGAACTCAAAGCACCAAGGCCATCGTTCTCGATTACGAGACCGGGCGGATCGTCGCCAGTGCCCACCGCAAATACGATCTCATCGCAGGACTGCCGCCCGGTCATCTGGAGCAGCATTCCTCAGATTGGGTCCAGGCCACCGATGAAGCCGTTGCGGAATGCGTACAGCAGCTCGGTGCGGACCGGTCAAAAATCGCCGGCATCGGCGTCAGTGGCCAGCAGCATGGACTGGTGGTGCTGGATGCGAAAGACGAAGTGGTGCGTCCGGCGAAGCTCTGGTGCGACACCTCAACGGCTGCTCAGTGCGACCAGATCGCGCACGAGTTTGGCGGCCAGCCGGGCTGCATTCATCTGGCCGGTAACGCGATGCTGCCGGGCTACACGATTCCCAAGCTTCTCTGGCTGAAACAGAACGAGCCGGAGAATTTCGCCAGGGTGGCGACGATCCTCCTGCCGCACGATTATCTCAATTTCTGGCTCAGTGGTGTCAAGCGCATGGAATACGGCGACGCCAGCGGCATGGGCATTCTCAATATTCGCACCCGCGAATGGTGTTACGAAATCTGCGACTTTATTGATAAACGCGTGCGTGACATGCTGCCGCCTCTGGGATCATCGTTGGAAGCTCATGGTGTTCTGCGTCCTGAACTCGCGAAGAAGTGGGGCTTGTCCGAGAAGGTGGTGATCAGCGCCGGCGGTGGAGACAACATGATGGGCGCGATCGGCACCGGCAATGTGAAGCCCGGCGTCATCACCGCGAGCTTCGGCACCAGCGGCACGCTCTACGGCGTGGCTGCGGAACCGGTGGTCGATGGCCAGGGCGAGGTCGCTGCGTTCTGCGACAGCACTGACCAGTGGCTGCCGCTGGTCTGCACGATGAATGTCACTGTCGTGACCGAGCAGGTGCGCGAGATGTTTGGCTGGAGCATTGCCCAGCTCGAAGCTGCGGTGGCCAGCGCACCTGCAGGCGCGGAGGGCATCATGTTCCTGCCGTATCTCAATGGCGAACGCACGCCGAACCTGCCTGACGGCACCGGTATATTGCACGGTTTGCGCACGACCAACATGACGCCGCAGAATCTCGCGCGCGCCGCAGTCGAGGGAGCGACCCTGGGACTGGCCTATGGTTTGCGGCGGTTCCGTGAACTGGGAATGAATCCGAAGGAAATCCGGCTGACCGGTGGTGGCTCGCAGAGCAAAGCCTGGCGGCAGGTCGCAGCGGATGTTTTCAACGCCGAGGTGGTCACGCTCGCGACGGCTGAAGGTGCGGCACTCGGCGCGGCCATCCAAGCGGCTTTTGCGACATTGAATCCCGCGAAAAAGTTTAAGCATATCGAGGAACTCACGGCCCGGCTGGTGGCGCTTGATGAAAGCACGCGCTGCAAACCTCATGTTGCCAATGTGGCGCTTTACGGTGAGCGGCTGGAAAAGCTCACCGGCCTCACGCGCCGGCTGCACGAAGTCGAATACCTCTGAGGCATGGCCAAAATCCGCCTGAAGAATCCTGGCAAGCCCATCGCGTGGCTCATCCGCGCCATTTGCGAAACCCTGCGCTTCCGCGTGGTGGATCACTCGGGCATCACGGGGCAGGACATGGATCAGCGCACCTGGATATTCTGGCACAACCGCATGTTTATTTTTCCGTGGCTGCACCAGAGTCTTTTTCCTGGCCGGCGCGGGGCGGTGCTCACCAGCGCCAGCGGCGACGGACAGATCATTGCTGACGTCTGCGCGGATTTCGGATTTTTTCCGGTTCGTGGCTCCAGTTCCCGGCGTGGCGCGCAGGCATTTATGGCGCTGGCGGACTGCGTAAAGGCCGGACATGACATCGGGGTCACGCCCGATGGTCCGCGCGGTCCGCGTTACCGGATGAACATGGGGGTGATCAAACTGGCGCAGCTCACCGGAGGGAAGCTGATGCCGGTGCATGTTCGCTATGACCGCGCGCTTCGTTTGCCTACTTGGGATGGCTTTCAGATTCCGCTGCCGTTTTCCGTTGTTGAAATCGAGATCACCAGCCCGTTCACGGTTCCGCGTCGCATGACGGAGGAAGAGTGCGAGCAGCAGCGTGCGGAACTGGAGCGCAGGATGATCGCCGGTGCGGGTGAGGGTTGATTGATGGGCGGCGTGCTGCTAACGAATGCCATGCAGTTGATCAAGGGAATTGAAGTCGCCGAAAAAGTGCTCGCGGAATGCCGGCGCGATATCGCCAAACTGGCGGCGCAAGGAAAGCGACCTGGCCTGGCCGTGGTGCTCATCGGTGATGATCCGGCTTCACGCGCTTACGTCCGCAGCAAGGACAAGAAGTGCCGCGAACTGGGCTTGCACTCAGTGAAACTGGAACTGCCCGTGACGACCACGCAGTTGGTATTGCTGGATGAGATCGCGAAACTGAATGCTGATCCCGCGATTCATGGCATTCTCGTGCAGAGTCCGCCGCCGAGGCATATTGATGAAGCAGCTGTCGTGCGTGCGATTGATCCGCGCAAAGACGTGGACGGGTTTCACCCGGTGAATGTCGCCAAACTGGCGCTGGAAGATGCGACGGGCTTTGTTCCTTGCACTCCGTTGGGCTGTCAGCGTTTGCTGCTGGAAGCAGGAGTGGAAATTAGCGGTGCGAATATCGTGGTGCTGGGGCGAAGCATGATTGTCGGGAAGCCCATGGCGCTGCTCCTGATGGCCAAGGGCAGGGGAGGTGATGCGACCGTGACGGTCGCGCACTCACGAACCAAGAAACTTGCCGAGGTCACGCGGCGCGCAGACATCATTATCACGGCGATTGGCCGGCCTCATTTCCTGAAGGCGGACATGGTGCGCGAAGGTGTTGTAGTGATCGATGTCGGGATCAACCGGGTGGACGATCCGACGAATAATAAGGGTTATAAACTCGTGGGCGATGTGGCCTTTGATGAAGTCGCGCCGAAGTGCCGGGCCATCACGCCCGTGCCGGGCGGCGTGGGGCCGATGACCATCGCCATGCTGATGGCGAATACGATCAAGGCCTGCCGGTTGCTGGCATGAGGGAGTCTGCTACAGATTCTTGATCAGTCTTTCGCAGGAGTGATGTCGATGTGCAACGAACCGCACTGGCGGGACAAGCCATGATACACGACCTGGATGTAATGAATTAACACGATGGCAAAATAGGCGATGCCAACGATTTCCAGAATCTCTTCGACGCTGGTAAAAAAAGCATACGCAATATGCCGGCGTCCGAAGCGGGCTGTGTATGAGGCTCCGATGATTTCCATGACCACTGCGCCTGTCACATAAATGCCTCCGGCCGTGATGATGTGCCAGGCCCATCTGCGCGGAAGACCTGCCAGAAACTTGATGTAAAAGGCGCCAACTACCAGGAGCAGGGGAACGTAGACGACAACCCAGGGGAAATGCAGATACTGTGACAGTGCGGCCAAGGGCTTGAGGATATTATTAAACTGATCATGAATTTGAAAAACTTCGTCCAAAGCCAGAAAGACGAAGATTAATGACAGGCTGAACCAGTACTTTCTGTTTCCCTTGTCTCTTTTCTGAGCTTCCTGAGAAATCAAATACAAGAGGCCAGCGACGGCCAGCAACTGGATGCCTTGAGCATAGGTGGGTATGTTGCGCTCCTTGTTGAGGTCGAATCTTTTCCAATAAACATCGTAGGCGTACAGCACTGCGAGATGAAGAAAATGAAGACTGATCAGCAAGCCCCAAAAGACAGACAGATAGCGGCCAGTTTTGCGCGCCTGCAATGAACATTTCATGGCCTCACCTAGCAGATGCATTGGAATACTGAAAGGAATTTCGGCGAACTCAGGTGCACAGGCGGCGCGGTCATGATCTCAAGGCAGTTCTGAACTCGTGCTCCACGAAACGTGGATGCTTGGTGCCAGTTGGATGTGCAACGGCATGATGCCGCTGTGCTTCCGGAAGTGAGCAATCATAGCCTCGCGACCGCGTTCTCTCTCTGCGCGCAAACCTGAAACCCAATGCAAATCCAGATTCATGACCTCAACGCCTCGTTGCAGCCAGTGAAACCGCAGCGTCTCGTAGCCCGGCTCGATGGCGCACTCGACTGTGCTGTCGCCAATGGTTCGGGTGAATCGCAGATGATTGTGTGACCAGGGAACTTTGGCATCCGTGAGCACCGGCTCGGACTCGAACAGGCTGATCAACTCATGCTGCTCTGGGAATGGATTCATGTGCTAGAGGGTGAACTGGTGCATGCAAGCCAGAGAGGACGCCAAAAGGCACAGAATGGTTGCTGGCAATCGCAGTCGGCTCATTGGTTCCGCTCTATGTGCGACATTTTTGTTGGCTTGGCCAAGCTTTTTTGTTGGCCCGATCATTCTTGTTGAATCTTGGTTTCCTCTAAAATTTTACAGTGAAAACACTTCCAAAACGGCACTTGGTTCTTGCACTCCGCACGGGCAGCGAGTTTAGGATTGCATGGCTGATACCGATCACAACGCACCCCTCGGAGTTTTTGACTCTGGCGTGGGTGGCTTGACTGTGGTTCGCGCGCTGATGGACGTGCTGCCGAACGAATCCATCGTCTATCTGGGCGATACCGCGCGCCTGCCTTATGGATCTAAGTCACCGGAAACGATTCGCAAGTTTGCGGTTGAGGACACACAGTTTCTATTGTCGAAGGGAGTCAAAGCCATCGTGATCGCGTGCAACACGGCCACGGCCCATGCGCTGCCGCTTTTGCAGGGCCAGTTTCAACTGCCGGTCATTGGTGTGTTGCAACCCGGTGTGGAAGCCGCCCTGGCCGATCCGCACTGCCAGCGGGTGGGGATCATTGGCACATCGGGCACCATCAAGAGCTGTGCGTATCAGCATGCACTGGCGATGCGCCGCCCCGATTTGCAAATTCAGGCGGTGGCCACTCCATTGCTGGTGCCGGTCATCGAGGAGGACTGGATCGATCATCCCGCGACCAAGATGATCGTGCGGGAGTATCTCAAGCCGTTGCTGAAACACGGCATGGATACGCTGGTGCTGGGGTGCACGCATTATCCGCTGCTCAAGCCACTGCTGGCGAGGATGCTGAACAACCGTGTCCGCCTGGTGGACTCCGCGCTGGTGTGCGCGGAACAGGTGAAGGTGATGCTGATGGAGCGGGGACTGCTGCGGGTGGCGAAGGCCAAGCCCAAGCTGGACATTTTTCTTACCGACTTGAGCGAGCAGTTTGAGTCACTGGCGAAACGGTTTCTGCGTGCCGATTTCGGAAAAGTGCAGCGGGTGAGCTTGTGAAGGCTGTCATTTAGTTTTCGACTTCTTTTTCTTGCTTGGGGGCTTCCTGCCGGAGGATGAAACCTTTTTTATTGGGGCAGCATTTTCTTCGGCTGCCTTTGCCATTCTCTTGTCCTCCTCGTGTTTCTTCGCGTGGATCTCACATTTCGCGAGGTCAGCTTCCGGTGGATCGGTATTGATCAGGGGTTTGATGCGCATCAGGCCCCGTGCGAGCGCTTCGGCCAGCCTCTGCTGGCCCTCGGGCGAGGCGAGGCGGGCGGTTTCAGCCTTGTTGCTGATGAAGCCGCATTCCACCAGCACGGCGCTGCTGGCGCTGCGCACGAGGACGGCATAGTCCCGGTCGATGTGCAGTCCACGGTTCTTGCTTCGCAGGCTTTCCGCCAGCGATTGCTGGATGGATTCCGCAATCACGCGGCTGGTCGGGCTGTGGCGGAACGCGAAAATTTCAAAGCCGTTGATGTCCGGGCTGCGTGAACCGTTGAAGTGGATGCTGAGCAGAAGCGATTGCGGGATCAGGTTGGCCATCTCGGCGCGATCATCGAGCGAAATATAGGAATCGCAGTGCCGGGTGAGCACGGTCTGAATGTTGTTAAGATGCAGGATTTTCTCAAGGCGCCGGGCGACCGAGAGGGTGAGGTCTTTTTCACTGACCTTGCGCCATTCGGTTCCTTCATCATTTCCGCCATGTCCGGGATCGATCACGACGGTTTCAAACGCACGGATGCTCCCGGCGGTCAGCGCAAGCGCCAGCAGCGCGAAACGTCGCAGGATGAGCTGAATGGCTTTCATCAACCGGGGCAGTTTTACGCAGCCTGAACTTGCCGTCTAGTGCGCGCCGCGGGATGAATCACCTGGGAATCTTCAGGGTTTTACCGGCACGGATGAAGTCGGACTTCAGACCGTTGGCGGACTTCAATTTAGATGCCGAAATGCCGTGGCGTTGCGCGATCTTGCCAACGGTGTCGCCTTTCTTGATGACATATATCGAGCTCCCTGATGATTTTGATTTCGATTTAGACTTCGAACTGCTTGTGGTGCGCCCACCTCGAGAGCTGCTCCATTTTCTCTCGTCGTCGCTGGTGGCACGGGCAGAGCGGCCCGCGCGGTGTTCACCTTCCGCAGCCCAGTCGTTCACATAGTTGCCGCTGGAGTCGAAGGGATACTGATAGCTGGCCATGTGATGGGCGGGTGTGGCGGTCGAGCCGCTCAGCGCGATCTCCGGCAGCTTGTCGGGCACGCCTTCGATCTTCGTCGAGGTGCAAGCGGCAAACCAGAAGGGCAGAGTCGCTAGGGCGCAACACGCGGCCAGTCGTGCGGCGCGTAGTGGGAACAAGGGGGCATCGGTCATGGCGCGGAGGCTAGGGCATTTTCGCGACCACGCAAACCGCGGTGGACGTTTTCGCTGATGTTCCTTCCTTCATCGATGATGACGAAACCAGACGGACTTGTCTCACTTCAATGCCTCTTTGATGGATTTTATGACCTGGTTGGCTATGATCTTGTAGCCGTCTGGCAAAAAATGCACGTTCGCGGGGAGCTGAAGTTCCGCTACTCTCGGCTTCACGAACGCGTAGAGATCGTCCACGGCGATCCCGTTCTCCTTCATCACCCGCAACGCGACTTCGTTGTAGCGCACGACGTCGGCATCGGCGCGATAGGGGTAGAGTTTACCATCGGGCACCGGCGTGGTTGTGGCGAAGATGAGTTTGGCGCCGGTTGATTTTAGTTTGCCGACGATCTCGCGAATTTGTTTCTCGTAAGCTTCGACGCTGGACTGCGGCGGGTCGGTGGCCCGCTCGGAGGTCTTTCCGTGAACCTCGTGCTTCAGGTCATGCAGTCCCCAGTTAAAATGAATTACGTCCCATTTGCCACCATCGATCAGGAGCCAGCGGTCGATGTTCGCCACGCCGCTCTTAGTGCCGCTGCAGTTCTCCGCCTTCCCGTCATCGGTCCTGGGCCTGTGCACGGATAATTCATTGGCCAGCATTTTTCGAACGAATGGCGTATAGCCGATGGAGATGGAGTCCCCGAGGATGAGCAGCCGTTTTTTGACCGGCGAGTCGGCGGCGCTGATCGAGCCGGCACTGCAGAGGACGTGAAGTCGGTTCACATTCGGCGTCTGCAAGATTGGATTTCCATTGGCCGAGACATCGCCAAAGCCCTGGTCGTCTGTGAGGATGAAGATGATGTTGGGACGTTTCCCTGTGATGGATTCAGCCCGGAGCGGGATGATGAGCAGCGAGGCGGCGAGGAGGATGGAGGAGAGCTTCATGCGCGTGCCAACACCTTGCTGCGCAATAGCGCGAAGCTCAATAGAACAAACTCTGCAATTTGTTCCTTGTTTCACGTGGCCGAAAGTCTAGGCTGCGGCATCCAAAGATGAGCAGCGCCGCCGCTGAACCAACACCGCCGTCCAAGACCCGTGCTGCACGCCGGTTTCGGTATGCACCACTCCGAACAGGCTGGCAGCCGCTCTGGCGCCGGCTCTGGAACCGGATGAGCGATCACAAGCCAAAGCCGGCCGCATATTCGATGCTCCCTGTTCTCATGGAGGTCTTTGCCGGCTTCAGCAAACTCGACGGCGAAGTTATGGAGGAGGAGATCGACGCCAGCCTCGGCTTCATGCGCTACGATTATCCGGAGGCCGTATATTCCGAGCTGCGCCGCGTTTATCTTGAGGCTTTGCAGAAAGCGCAGGATCTCAATGCCCGCGCCCGCCAGTTGAACAAGTCACTCACGATGGAGCAGAAAATCCTGCTCGGGGTGCAGCTCTATCTGCTGATCTCCCGCTCGGCCAACACACGACAGCAGCTCGTGGAGTTCTATCTCTTCATGACGAATCTCGGCATCGCCTCGCAGGCGATCGATATCGTCTATCAACTCAACTCCGAGGAACGCCCGACTGACGACGCCGAATTTCGCACGCCCAGCGGCCAGCCCCTGGAGACATTACGCATCGCCTCACGCGATCCGCACGACGTGCTGCTGCGCTCACTCTCGGCGGAGTGTCACGTCACTTCTTTCCGGTATCAAAACCTTGTTCTGTTAAAAAATACCGGCGTCGTCCCCGTGCTGGTGCGCAGTCGAACGCTGCGCCCTGGCGATTTCTCCCGCCTCTATCCCGGTGAGCGGGTGGTGCTTGAGGATGCGTCGCTCGATTATTCGGACTTCATTTCCTATTTCAATTCCAAGAAGAACCTCACCGGCACTCAGCTCTACCTGACGTTCACCGATGAGGGGAGCGCGGAAATCTCGCAGAACCGCAGCCGCGGGACTAATCTTCGGGTCAGTTTCGGACTTAGTGTCGTCATCGAGGCACTGCGCGATACCGATGCCAGGATCAACGGGAAACGTCTGCGCACGGGCACCAAGATCGAAGCTTCCATTGAGGACAAGCTTATCGTGCAGGGCGAGGTGGAAATTTCCCTCCAGGAACTTCGCCGTCGCGCGCGGGAGTTTGGCGAACAGTTCCGGTTGGAAGGCAGCCGCAACACCTACCTGGTTTCAAATAATCCCGATTTGCTTGAGCAGGGCGACATTCTTCTGACCAACGAGGGTGAGGGCGAGATCCTGCTAAAAATTGTTTGTGACTATGAGGCCAAGACCGGTGAGCTGGAAGTGTTGCGTGCCGCGCACCCGGTATTTGTCGGAACATCTCTGGTCAAGGATCGGCATCATTTGCTGGAAGGCGATACGATCACGCTCTGGGAAGGGCAATATCTCCGCTGCCATTTTGCCGACCACATCATCGAGGAAGAACGCAATGTCATCCGACTGGTTGAATTGCGCGAGATCGGTCATCGTTTTGGCAGCCAGAGAGACACCGCGCTGGAGGGGATAAATCTCACTGCACGCCGCGGTGAGATGATCTGTGTGATGGGTCCTAGTGGCTGCGGGAAAAGCACGCTGTTGCGTCTGCTTGCGGGTCAACTCAAGCCAGGCAGCGGCGACGTGCTGATGAACAATTTCGCGCTCTACGATCACGCCAGGGAGCTCTGTCCATATATCGCTTACATCCCGCAGGAGGATGCGTTCGATCCTTTGTTGCGCGTCCAGGAAAACCTCGATTACTCCGTGGCCGTGCGCTGTCCGCACCTCTCATCAGAGGAGCGGCGTAAGCGCGTGGATGCCAAGCTCGTCGAACTGGGTCTCAACGAGATGCGCCACCGACTCGCGGGCACGCCACAGCAGAAAAATCTCAGCGGTGGCGAGCGGAAGCGGCTCAATGCGGGGCTCGATATGATCGGAATCGCTGACGTTTACTTGTTCGATGAGCCAACTTCGGGCCTTTCCTCGAAAGACTCCGAGCATGTGCTCGAGATCATCCGCTCGCTGGCGCATAACAAGATCGTCTTCTCTTCCATCCACCAGCCCAGCATGAAGCTGCTCCGGATGTTCGACAAGGCGCTGCTGCTCGACAAGGGGGGGAAGATGGCCTTCTTCGGCACGCCGCAGGCCATGCTGGAATATTTCTGGGAAGCTTATCACGAAGAGACCGGCCAGCGTGACGAGTCAGCGCAGATGCCTGATAAGATTACGCCGGATTTTGTTTTCGACGTGCTGGAGACTCCGCTGCGCGATATCAGCGGCGACATCCTTCAGGAGCAGACACCCGACGGGCACATGATGCAGGCGCGGCGTTTTCCACCGAACTTCTGGCGTGACCGATTCCAGACGCACGCGCTTCTGCGCACCATGACGCGGGAGATGGAGACGAAACGTGACGCCTCGCGTCAGGACACCCTGGCCCAGCCTCGCAAGCCGCCTGCGCCGTCGAAGATAAATTTTCATGGAGAATGCATTCTCTTCATGACCATGCTGAAGCGCGCCTTCCTCAGCAAGCTGCGCAACCGGGCGAATCTGCTCACGACCTTGCTGGAGGCTCCGGTGCTGGCCTTCCTCATCTCGATGGTGCTTCGCTATTCCGAGGAGGATCACTACACATTCGCTTCGGCCTTTCACATCCCCACCTACATCTTTTTATCGCTGGTGGTGGCCATGTTCCTGGGCCTCACCAACAGCGCCGACGAAATCATCCGCGACCGGCACATGCTGAACCGCGAGCGAAATCACAACCTGCGCGTCTCCTACTACATTTGTGGCAAGGTTCTCGCGCTGGCCGCCTTCGCGTTCATCCAGTGCGTCATTTACCTCTGGATCGGGAATGCCGTGCTGGAAATCCGCCAGATGTTCACCATTCATCTGCTCTGGATGTTTCTCACGTCGCTGACCGGGGCTTGTATGGGTCTGCTGGTATCCTCGATTGTGCACGACTCCCGCACGGCATTGAACATCATCCCGCTGCTTTTGATCCCGCAGATCATTCTCGGGGGAGCTCTCATCAAATATGAGGAGATGAATCGCAATCTGGACTTTGTTTACTCCATTCGCCGCTGGGTGGAGAACAAAGCCGGCGATGACTCCAGTGCCGCCAGCAAGCTCAAGGTCCCTTTGATCTGCCAGTTCATGCCTTTGCGCTGGTCCTACGAATCGGTCATCATCTCCCAGGCGAAACTTAATCCGCTCACGCGCAGCCAGGAGTCACTGGAAAACCGTATCCAGTCGCTCATCCCGCCTGCCGGAGAGCAGATGACGAAGCCGCAGCGCCAGGAACTTGACCGCGCCAAGCAGGCGCTCGCTGTTGTCTCCGGACTTCAGGACAATGATGCAGATGACATTATGCGTCGTCTCCACCGGATTCAGGATGGTATTGAATCCGGCAATATGGACCCGGAGCTGCTGGATCCACCCAAGGGGCGTCGCATGGTCAGCGCCGAGGAAATATTTGTGAATCGCAAAGTGCTAGACCTCGTCACCAAAGCAGAAATGGAGCGCGAAGATTACCGGCGCACTTCGAGTCCCAACGTCTTTTTCGGCACTGTGCGAACCTATCCTTTGCTCACTCCAGCGGCGACGGTGGTGGGAAATCCCACTGCACGAAGGAGCGCACCCAAACCTTGGTATGAAGAGCTACGCATCGACACGCTGTTTCTGAATGCCACGGTGATGGTCCTCTCGCTCGCAGTTGTCATTGGCGTCCTTCTGTTCTCTTTGCGCAGGCAGTTGTCTCGGGTGTGAAGAATGGGTGCCTCAGGCTTTCACTCGGTTACCGTGAAGACAAGAGTGTCGTCGTTCCGAGTGGAATCACGACACTCATGTCGTGTCTGCGGCGGCGGTTCAGTGTTGCATAAATTCCACCAACTCACAGCCGGGCATGGGATGATGGTTCTCACAGCGCCAGACGAATACGGGCTGACCCCTGCCGAACGATTCCGGCTTGCCATTGAGAATACGGGTATCACCGAGCATGTCTGCGCCGGGTCGCACGATCACCGAACGCGCTGCGACGCTGCCATTGAGCAGAGCACCGGGATGAAGCACCACACTGCCCTCACAAACGAAATCCCCCGTGACCTTGCCATGAACCACCAGTTCACCAGTGCGCACCTCTTGGAGGAACTGGACCTCACAATACGGCAGAACCTCGATGCGCCGCGCCCTGACCGTGCCTCCGATGATGTCGCTGGTTGTGTATCGGATTTCAGGAAGATGCGCGCGGTTTAATGTGCTGGTATCGTCCACCAGCTTCAGTGGACGGAGGCAGGCTGGGCAGCTGGGCGTGCCGGCATCACCCGCAGTGGCAAGGTTAAAAAAATATTCACGGTGCTGCGGTGGCAGCTCATTCAGGCGCAGCGCCATCAATGATGCGTCTAATAACTCAATTCCTGACTTTTCTCCGATTAAACGCGCGGTGGGAGTGAAGCCCGCTGGCGAGATGAACATTCCGTGATTCTGGTGTCGAAGTTCGAGCTCCATCGCAAACTGTGTCAGGCATTCCCCTGAGGCCATCCACTGGTGCCAGCGGGTCAGTCGGACCAGGGTGCCCGCTTCTGCCGGGGCATCGCCTCGCGTGATGACGAAATCCGTTTGACCTTCGGCGCTCAGAATTGTTTTGCCCAGCTTTAAGCCGTAGGATGCGGACAGTGCGCGGGCCAGTTGAGTGATGCGTTTCCAGTCCAATCCGGCGATCAATTCGCCCGACCACCGGGGGGGTAAATTCTCGACCTTGGTGCTGGGGTCGGCTTCATTCATGATGAAAGTGCAGGCGCAACAAACTATAGGGGAAGGGGGGGCCATATTCAACCCAGGGTGTGCTGCCCTTCGTTTTTCATTTGCCCCACGCCATTCCGCGAGGATGATGCGCACGCATGTCCGCAAAATCCCAGGTCGAAACCCACGCGAAATTTGCCCGTATTGCGACACCGGGGCATCCCTTCAAGTTCGCGTCTGGCGCGAAGTTTGATGATCTCACCCTGGCCTATGAGACGCACGGCAGGCTGAATGCATCCAAGAGTAACGCCATTCTGTTGTTTCACGCACTTTCAGGCAGCCAGCATGTCGCCGGTCATTGCCGCAATGTCGCGGGAACGGACGAGCGCTGGACGGAGGACTGCCAGCAGGGCTGGTGGGAGCCCTTTATTGGTCCCGGCAAGGCGCTGGACACGAGCCGTTACTTCATCGTCTGCGCGAATTATCTCGGCGGTTGCTACGGCAGCAGCGGTCCGGCCTCAATCAATCCCAAGACCGGCGAGCCGTTCGGTGCGTCGTTCCCGCCGGTGCTCACGAGCGATGTCGTGCGCTCGCAAGCCATTCTTCTCGACCAGCTGGGCATCACGAAGCTTCATGCAGTCATGGGGGCTTCGATCGGCGGCATGATGACTTTGAATTTCGCGACGATGTTTCCCGAGCGGGTGAATCTGGTGGTGCCCATTGCCAGCGGTCTGCGCACCACGGTGCTCACCAGGCTCCATGTTTTCGAGCAGGTCATGGCCATAGAAAACGATCCCCATTTCCGCGGTGGAGACTATTACGACGGTGCCGCACCGGAGTATGGTCTGGTCCTGGCGCGGATGATCTCGCACAAGACTTTCGTGCATCTTGATGCCATCGAGCGCCGCGCCCGCGGCGATGTGATCCAGCGAGGCGACCAACTGGCGTGGTTCAAACTGGGCCATAACGTCGAGAGTTACATGCTGCATCAGGGAAAAAAATTTGTGAGGCGTTTTGACGCCAACACCTACCTGCGCATTTGCAACATGTGGCTCCGCTTCGATCCCTTGCGGGATGCCAAGGTGCGAAGTTACGAGAAGCTCTTTGCCATCTCGAAGAAGCACAACCATCACTACCTCATCTTTAGCATCGACTCCGACTTCTGTTTCTATCCCGAGGAACAGGCGGAGTATGTCCGGGCGCTGGAGAACTCGGGCGTGTCCGTGATGCACATCACGGTGCATTCCGAGAAAGGTCACGATTCCTTTCTGCTCGAACCCGAACTGTTCACGCCCCACCTCGCCTACACGCTCCGGCGTGGCACGACGGAGATGGAGGATGGAGAAAGGAACGATCCGGGTTTGTAGGGTGATACCAATTACCGTTTAAAATCAGCGTTACTGTGAACGGATGAAGGCGGTGGCGGATGTCCCATACGCCTTCTGTTTTGAACCATTTCTTGGAGGGGCATGGATGACCCTTCCACTTTTTGTTTTACTGAATCTTGCTTCCAAGTGGTATGAGACGGTGGAGCCCGTTCACTTTACGATTAGAGCGCGCTCACCCAGTGGATGAATGTGAGTTGCTTCGTAAACCCATCCTGTTAATTTTGTTAATCCTGTCTAAACCCCGCTCATTGCGTTTTCCAGGGTTAAGCCAATCCAAGTTAAGGCCATCAATATTTCTCGCTTCATGCCTGGATTGATTTGGCAGAACGTTGTCGGGCGGGGTTCCCTGCGGTGACATTATTTCGTCAGCCGAATCAGCAAATCCTTGCTGGCCACGCTCTCGCCGACCTTCGCGGCGACCTCCGCAACGGTCCCGTCGCAGGGGGCGGTGACGCTGGCGAACATTTTCATGGCTTCGAGCACGAGGAGGGTGTCGCCCTCCTTGACCTTGTGACCGACGCTCACGGCAATGCTGGCAACCATGCCGGGCATCGGGGCACCGACTTGCAGCGGGTCGGCGGGATCGGCCACGGCACGATGTTTTATGTCTTTGGCGAGTGACTTGTCCGCGACGGTGATGTGGCGCGGATAGCCATTGAGTTCGAAGACCGCAGTGCGCATGCCGTCCTTGTCGGGTTCGGTGAGATTGAGCCGGCGGACGAACACGGTTTTGCCGGCTTCGAGATCGATGCTGATCTCCTCCTTGTCGTGCAGTCCGTAGTAATACGCTGGCGTGGGCAATACGCTGACATCGCTGTGCGCCTGGCGGAAGGCGGCGAATTTCACGAAGACATCGGGATACATCAGGTAGCTCCAGACATCGTCATCGGTCGGTTTGCGCTTGAGCTTGCCTTCCAGTTCTTTGCGCACGTCGTCGAGTTTGACGGCTTTAGCGACTTCACCGGGGCGCTTGGTGATGGGCTTGCGTTTGCCGAGCACCACGCTGGCCACCGCGTTCCATTTCTTCCAGGAATGGTTGGCCTTGGCTTTGTCGAGTCCGTAGAACGGCTGACCGAGGCCGCCGGCCAGCATGTCGATCATGCTCTCGGGGAAGCCATCATTGGAGTTGAGATTGAGCACGTCGGCGGCCTTGATGCCGCGCGTGACGAGGAACATGGTCATATCGCCCACGACTTTGCTCGAGGGCGTGACTTTCACGATGTCGCCCAGCAGCGCGTTCACATCAGCATAGGCATGCGCGATCTCCGGCCAGCGGTTGCCGATGCCCATGCTTTCAGCCTGCTCCTTGAGATTGGTGTATTGCCCGCCCGGCATTTCGTGGAGATAAACCTCGGCGGTGCCGTAGGGTTCGCTGGTGTCGAATGGCTTGTAGAACTGGCGCACGGCGGCCCAGTAGTCGCTGAACTCCTGCAACGCGGCAGCGTCGATCTTGGTATCGCGCGGTGTGTTCTGCAAGGCGGCGACGACGCTGTTGAGATTGGGTTGCGAGGTGCTGCCGCTCATGCTGGAGATCGCGGCGTCGGCGACATCCACGCCGGCTTCGGCGGCTTGCAAGATGCTGGCGGCATTCAGGCCGCTGGTGTCGTGCGTATGAAAGTGGATGGGGATGTCGATTTCTTCCTTGAGCGCCTTGACCAGTTTGCGGGCGGCGAAGGGACGGCAGAGGCCTGCCATGTCTTTGATGCAAAGCATGTGCGCGCCCATCTTCTGCAGTTCCTTTGCGAGACGGACGTAGTAGCTCAGGGAATATTTGTCGCGCTTCTCATCAAGGATGTCGCCGGTGTAGCAGATGGTGCCTTCGCAGATGGAACTGGTCTCCTCGCGCACGGCATCCATCGCGGGGGCGAGGTTAGGCAGGTAGTTGAGCGAGTCGAAAATGCGGAAGATGTCCATGCCGTTCTGCGCGGCATGTTTGATGAAGCCTTTGACAACGTTGTCCGGGTAGTTCGAGTAGCCGACCGCGTTGGAGCCGCGGAAGAGCATCTGGAATAGAATGTTTGGCACTCGCGCGCGCAACTGGCGCAGGCGCTGCCAGGGGCACTCGCGCAGGAAGCGCATGGTGGTGTCGAAGGTCGCGCCGCCCCACATTTCGAGCGAGAACAGATTCGGCGTGCGATGGGCGACGGAGTCCGCCACGGCCAGCATGTCGAAGGTGCGGACGCGAGTGGCCAGAAGCGACTGGTGGGCATCGCGGAAGGTGGTGTCGGTGAGCAGGAGGCGCTTTTGTTTGGCAACCCATTCGCGACAGAACTTGTCGGGACCCATTCCAGTGAGCAGTTGCTTGGTGCCTGCGGGTGGAAATTCGCGGCGATCCCATTTGGGCGCGGGCGGCGCGGGGTAGGGCTTGCTCGTCTTGTGGGCTTTCGCGAAGGGATTGCCATTCACGATGGTGTCCGCGAGAAAAGTGAGAAGCTTGGTGGCGCGGTCCTGTCGCGCGGTGAACTTGAGCAGCTCGGGATTGTTGTCGATGAAGCGCGTGGTGGCCAGGCCTTTGCGGAAGTCCTCGTGGTGGAGGACATTCAAAAGGAAGGGGATGTTGGTCTTCACCCCGCGGATGCGAAACTCGCGCAGGCAGCGGTCCATGCGATCGAGCGCCTGATGATAAGTGTGGGCGAAGACGGTGACCTTCACCAGCATCGAATCATAATAGGGTGTGATGACCGCATTGGTGGTGCCGAGCGCGCCGTCGAGCCGCACGCCAAAGCCGCCGGCGCTGCGGTAGGTGAGGATTTTTCCGAAGTCCGGTGTGAATCCGTTCTCCGGATCTTCGGTGGTGATGCGGCACTGCACGGCAAAGCCCGACTTCTCCACTTTGTTCTGCTGCGGCAGAGCCAGCGGCTCCTCATGCAGCATGTGTCCTTGCGCGATGAGAATCTGACTGCGCACGATGTCGATGCCGGTGATCTCCTCCGTGACAGTGTGTTCCACCTGGATGCGCGGGTTCATCTCGATGAAGAACCATTCGCCGTTATCAACGTCGACGAGGAATTCCACGGTGCCAGCATGAGTGTATCTGACTTCTCGCGCGATCTTCAACGCGGCTTCGCAGAGTCCGTCGATGATTTTCTGATCCACTCCGTAGCTCGGTGCCTGCTCGATCACCTTCTGATGGCGGCGCTGCACAGAGCAGTCGCGCTCGTGCAGGTGGAGAACGCTGCCGTGCTTGTCGCCCAGGATTTGCACTTCGATGTGCTTGGCCTTGCCAACGAATTTTTCCAGGAAGACCGCGCCGTTGCCGAACGCGCGCTGGGCCTCGGTCTGCGCTTCATCGAGGAGCTTTTCCAAATCCTTGGCCTCTCGCACGACGCGCATCCCACGGCCGCCGCCGCCAAAGGCTGCTTTGATGATAAGCGGGAAGCCGATCTTCTTCGCGACAGCGAGTGCCTCTTTGCGGTCGCTCACCGGTTCGTCGGTGCCTTCGAGAATCGGCACGCGGAGCTTGCGCGCCACTTCGCGCGCAGCGGTCTTGTCGCCCATCATGTTGAGGATTCGCGAATCGGGACCGATAAAGATAATGCCGGCGTCGGCGCAGGCCTTGGCGAACTGGGGGTTCTCTGAAAGGAAGCCGTAGCCTGGGTGAATGGCGTCCACGCCTTTTTCTTTGGCGAGCTGAACGATGCCTTCGAAGTCGAGATAAGCGCCGACCGGACCTTTCTCCTTGTTGAGTTCGTAGGCTTCGTCGGCCTTGAAGCGGTGCGGGCAGAAGCGGTCTTCCTGGGCGTAGATGGCGACGGTGCGGATGCCGAGTTCTGTGGCGGCGCGCATCACGCGGATGGCGATTTCGCTCCGGTTGGCGACCATCAGTTTTTTGATCGGCCGGATGGAGTGGGAGATTGTATTAGCAACGGGCATGATTGGTAAAGCGCCGGGCGCAGGCGCGAAGGTGCGCGGACGACGGCGTTTTGCAAGCAATTCGGGTGCCAGTATGATCCACATTTGCGCGATGGGGTTTGCGGCCGCATGGTGCGCCATGTCGCTGCACGTCCTGACCCATCCTCTGGCCCACTCGGTGCTCACGGAATTGCGCGATGAGCGCACTCCGCCACGGCGGTTTCGCCGACTGTGCAACGAGATCACGGCGTTTCTCGTCATCGAAGCCACCCGGACGCTGCCGACCAGACCGCGCACGGTGCGCACACCGATTCAGGAATGCGTTGGCGTGGAGATCGCTGCGCCGACGCTGGTGGTTCCCGTGTTGCGGGCCGGTCTGGGCATGGTGGAACCGGTGCTGGATATGCTGCCCGATGCGCAAGTCGCGCACGTCGGCATCCAGCGTGATGAGAAGAGCGCGCAGCCCATGCCTTACTATACGAAAATTCCTCCGCTGGGTGATCAGCGTATTTTTATTGTAGATCCCATTCTCGCCACCGGCGGCACATTGGCCCATGCGGTGCAGTCTTTGAAAGATCGCGGCGGCAAGCATTTCACCGTGCTGGCCATTGTTGCCGCGCCCGAGGGCGTGAAGTTCATGGAAGAACATCATCCTGATGTCATGATTTTCACTGCTGCGCTAGATGAGCGGCTCAACGATAAGAAATACATCGTGCCGGGGCTGGGTGATTTTGGGGATCGGTTAATGGGGACGTGATATGAGGAGTGGTCGCGGGTGTCCCACACGCGAAATCATAATTCCATTGCAGGCAAAGGCTGCGCAAATAGCTTCCGTGGCGTATGGGACATCCGCCACCACTGCTAGTGTTCTGTCGCAGAAATGTCTAGACAATAGATATTTTCCTGCCATGGTCCGGCATGAATCTAAAAACCACTGGCGTCACCCTGTCGAGCGAACAGCGGAAAC